>DASWCE010000099.1:0-3223 GCA_036390255.1 Gemmatimonadales bacterium
GGAATTTTCGTGATCGACCCGGCCACCCGTGCCATCACGAACCACGTGATCGCCGGTGGCTCGACGCGTCACGTGATCTTCGCTCCGTCTGGCGTCGGCTTCGTGCCGAACGAAGGGGGCTGGGTGGATTTCCTGAAGTAGTGGGAGGTCGTTATCCTTACGACCCCATGCCTTCCCACCCGGGCGTAAGTGCCGAAGACGTCAAGGCCTGGTACAACCAGCATTACGCCGCGAAGGGGCTGCATACCATGCGTCCCGCTGCGGCGTACCCGCTCTTTCTCGATCTCCTCGGCGCACAAGCGGGGAGCCGGCTGTTGGACGTCAGCTGCGGCGCTGGATCACTACTCGCCGCTGCAGGCGCGCGTGACGTCGAAGCGGTCGGCGTGGATCTCTCCGACGAGGCGGTGCGCTTGGCACAGCGCGTGGCACCGGCGGCGCACGTCGCCGTCGGGGCAGGGGAGGCGCTCGCCTTTCGGACGGGGACGTTCGACTACGTCACCTGCCTCGGCTCGCTGGAGCACTTCCTGGACATGGGACGCGGCCTCGAAGAGATGAAGCGCGTCGCGAAGCCGACCGCGCGGTTCTGTATCATGGTGCCCAACGAAGACTTCATCGGCTGGAAGGTCCTTGGCCATCAGGGCACCGCGCAGCAGGACATCAACGAGCACCTGCTGCCGCTCTCCGCGTGGCGACAGCTGTTCGAGCGGCATGGGTTTGCCGTGCTGCGCGTCGTCCCGGATCGTTGGCACGCCGTCCGCTGGCGGGCCACGCGTGGCGGCAGCGCCATGCGCTTCGTTACGGGACCCGTCATCGAGGCCGCCTGGCGCCTGATTCCGTTGCGCTGGCAGTATCAGTTTGTCTTTGTGCTGGGCCTAGACCGTCAGGCGTCTCGTGGAAGTCGAACCCCGTAGCGTCCCAAATAAAGCGCGAGCTCTTCGGTGAGCGGCGAGCCTTCGCGGCTGCGGGTTCTGCCGTCGAGATCGAGCCAGTGGACGCCCCGCGCGCGCAACGCTTCGCGCGCGTCTTGCGGCAACGCCGACTCAGCCAACACGCAGTCGCCCCGACGGAGTGCGGTCTGCGGCAGGGAGGTCCCGCTCCGCAGCCAGAGCAGTCGCCCGCTGCTTCGGCCGACGCGATAACGCCGGAAGGGTACGTCGTCCGTGATTGCGCCGCCGTAATAGTGCACGAACTGATCGAATTCCTTCATGATCTGCGCGACGAGCGCCGCGCGCTGCTCGGCACTCAACCGCTTCGGGAAATCGGGGGTCGAGCGAATGACCTTGGCGGGCGAGCCCACCGCGAGACTGGACGGCGGGATGTTGCCAGAGACGAGCGAGTTGGCGCCAATCACGGTGCCATCGCCGATCGTCGTGCCTGGCATGACAAAAACGCGCCACGGCAGCCACACACTCTTGCCGAGCGTGACCGCCTCGTAATTGACGGGATAGCCATCCAGGGCGTTGAGCCACACGCCGTGCGTGAAGATGAGACAATGTCCGCCGATGCCCGTGTCGTCGCCGATCACGACGGGCTTGGTGGGATTGATGAACGCGAGCTGGAGAATGATCGTGCGGCTGCCCAGCTCAAAGCGCGATTCGGGAAGCTGCGGGCCGCCGACGTACACCTGCTCGCGGATCTTCGCGTCCTCCCCGATCTGGATCGTCTCGCAGGAGACGTAGCTCATCGTGCCGACGCTCGAATAACGTCCAATCGAGATGCTGCGACCTTGCACGATCGCGAGGAATCCGATCTCGACATGATCGCCCAGATCCACTGATTTGCCGACGACGATGCCGCCGAAACTGAAGCGGACACCTTTGCCGATGCGATAGCCAAGGAAGAGACGGTAAGCCAGGCGCTTGAGCGGGCTCGGCAACCATCCAAACAACACCATGTGACGCCAGGGAATGCGATCTTTGGGGATCAGCGACGCGCTCATGGTGCGGTAAGATAAGGCGTCATGACACGGCTGTATATTCGGAGCACGCGTGATCACACTCCCAAATCGCGACACCCTCAGTCCATTGGAACGCTACGGTCTCGACCTCCTCGTCGACCTGTCGCGCTGCCCCGAAGTCGAGAACGCCAGCGATGTCGTCCGCCTCGAAATCACCGAGCGGGATCCGGGAGGGGGCGTCGAGGATCTGCGCGCGTGCGCTGCCCACCACTGGCACATCGAACGCGGGGACGCCGTCGTGCAGATCGCACGCGCGGTCCTGCGGAGACTCGGCGAAATCGCGACCGGGGCCGCGGAGCAGCGCTCCAGCGCGCGCGATCGGTTCGGCCGGGTTCCCTCCACCGAAAACGTGTTGGTACAGCAGAGTCTCGTTGCCGAGCCGGTCGTCGCGCGCGCGGCCGCGGAGCTGCGCAAGGCGGTCGTCGACAGCGCCGGCCGGCGACCGGTGGCGCTGCTCGCGCCATGGCCCGACGGCCGACGCTGGGCGGCGGCGATCACGCACGATCTCGATGTCGTCGATCGCTGGCCGGTGTTCACCGCGCTGCGCCTCGCGGAGCTGGCGCGCAAAGGCGAGCTGCGACGGGTGGCGCGCACGCTGGGCTCCGCACTCACCGCCATCGGGCGCAGTCCAATCCAAAGCGCGCTACGAGTATTGCTCGCCGACGAACGGGCGCGCGGAATCGTCTCGACATGGTTTGTGCTGTGCGGCACGCCAACCTTGAAGACCATGCGCGCCGGCGACCTCACCTATCTCCCCGAGGGATCTGGCGCGGCCGCCGCGCTACGCGAGCTGCGCGAGCACGGCTGTGAGATCAATCTCCACGGCAGCTTCGTCACGAGCGAACACCACGAGGTGTTCGCCGAGCAGCGGGGCCGCCTCGCGCGACTCACCGAGCAGCCGGTGCTCGGCGTCCGCCAGCATTTCCTGCGCATGCGCCCGGGCATTACGTCGCGCGGCATGGCGGAGGCCGGCTTCCGCTACGACACAACCTGGGGCTTTCCCGACCAGAACGGCTTTCGCCTCGGCGTCGGCGACGTGATTCCCGCATGGGATGGGGAAGGGGAGCGTGCGCTCGAGCTCCTGGAGGCACCGGTGATCTGGATGGATCGCGCCTTGAGCAAGTACGCGGGAGTCGAGGATTCGGCAGCCTGGATCACTGAGGGGATGTCGCTGGCGCGGACCTGCCGCGACGTCGAAGGCCTGTGGGTCGGCGTCTGGCATCCCAACCTGACGGACGCGCTCGGGTTTCCCGATGCTCCGGCGGC
>DASWCE010000100.1:0-2857 GCA_036390255.1 Gemmatimonadales bacterium
CAGCCCCCGCCAAAAAATAAAATCAAGCCGTCAGAGCCGTGCGGTCAGAAGGCCGCTTTCGGTCTAATAGGCGGTTGTCGCTGTATCTTTACGGCAGGGCTTGATCCCACGACATCCCTGACGAGTAGATATCCTCACGATGAGGGGGCGGGCTCAATTCGAGCGCAAGCTGATTCGCCGTAAGCGGCGCTCCGCCCCCACCTTGCCCCACGCGAGCTGAGCTGCAAGATGCGAACTGATTTGATGAGATCGGTTCGCATATATGGTTGACCATATAGTTGACGCTTCAGAGCGCCGCGGTGGTGTCGATATCCGCGTTGGGGTTGGGCGCCGGCGCCGGTGGCGGGCGGAAGACAAAGGTCGGATCGTTGCGGAATCCTACGCACCTGGAGCGGTTGTATCGGAAGTCGCGCGTCGGCACGACATCACGCCGCAGCATCTGTTTGCCTGGCGCAAGGCTGCGCGGGCTGGTCGGCTGACCCTGCCGGCCGAGGAAGCTCCCATGTTTGTGCCGGTGGTGACGACGATCCGCGAGGTGGGGGCGGCGGAGGCGGCTACGAACGGGCCTGGGTCGATCGTGATCGAGATTGCGGGGGCTAGGGTTCGCGCGCAAAGAGGTGTTGATCTCGGCTGGCTGAGGGATGTGCTGCGGGCGGTGAAGGCGGCGACATGATCGCGGTTGCGGCGGGCCTGCGGGTGCTGGTGGCCAGCAAACCTGTTGATTTTAGAAAGGGTGCAGACGGGCTCGCCGCGCTGGTGCGCGAAGCGCTCGGTGAGGATCCGTTTTCTGGGACAATTTTTGTATTTCGATGCAAACGAGCCGACCGAGTAAAAATTTTGGCGTGGGACGGGTCCGGCCTGGTGCTGTTCTGGAAACGACTGGAGCACGGGGCCTTCCGGTGGCCGCCGATCAGCGATGGCATGATGCGACTGACCGCATCGCAGCTCGCCGCGCTCGTTGACGGGATGGATTGGTCACGTCTGCACGCGCGCGACGTTGCGCGGCCGACAGCGACATCGTGAGCGCTGCGACCTTTTGAATCACCTGCGCGTGGTCTGATCACAATGGCACGCGAATCTGATTTAGTGCCGCGCGTGAGCGAGATCGCACAGCTTCCTGCGGATATCGATGCGCTGCATGTGCTGGTCGCGGCGGCGCGTGCGGAGCGTGACGCCGCGATCGTAGAGCGCGATCATGCCCTTTCGCAGATTGATCGCCTGCGGCATCTGCTGCGCCAATTGCAGCGTGCGCAATTCGGCCGGCGTTCGGAGAAGCTCGATCCCGAGCAGCTGCTTCTGGCACTCGAGGATATTGAACAAGCGATTGCCGGCAACGAGGCGGCCGACGACAAGAAGGACCCAGTGGCCGCAAGGGCGCGTAGCGAAAAGCGCCGCGCCAATCGCGGCGCGCTTCCCATCCATCTGCCGCACGTGGATGTGACGATCGAGCCCGAAGACACGAACTGCCCCTGCTGCAGGGCGCCCATGCATGTGATCGGTGAAGAGACGTCGCAACGGCTCGACGTGATTCCGGCGCAGTTCCGGGTCGTCGTGACGCACCGTCCCAAATATGCTTGCCGGGCCTGCGAGCAGGCGGTGGTTCAGGCGCCGGCGCCGGAACGGCTGATCAAGAGCGGGCTGCCGACCGAGGCGATGGTGGCCTATGTCCTGGTTGCCAAATACGCCTGGCATCTACCGCTCTATCGGCAAGCCCAGATGCTGCTCGCGCAAGGCCTCGACATCAAGCGCGCGATCCTGGCGTTCTGGGTGGGCTATGCGGCCGCCGAGCTCAAGCCGCTCTATCTTCGGCTGCGCGAACTCATTCTGGCCTCGGGCAAGATCGCGGTCGATGAGACCGTGGCGCCAGTGCTCGATCCCGGCCGCGGCCGCACCAAGAAAGGATACTTCTGGGCCATCGCCCGTGACGACCGGCCGTGGGGCGGGACGGACCCGCCTGCCGTCGCCTACAGCTACGCTCCGGGTCGCGGCGCGGTCCACGCCCTCAAGCTGCTCGAGCACTATCGCGGCATCGTGCAATGCGACGGATATGCCGCCTACAAGAGCATTGCCGACGCAGCATGCGGCGAGGCGATCACGCTCGCTTTCTGCTGGGCCCACCTGCGACGCAGGTTCTTCGATATCGCCAAGGACGGCTCCGCTCCGATCGCAAGCGAAGCCCTCGAGCGCATCGCGGCGCTCTATGCGATCGAGAAGACGATCCGGGGGCACACTGCCTTCGAGCGTCGTGCCGTGCGCCAGGAGCAGAGCAAGCCTCTCGTGCTTGAGCTCAAAAGGTGGTTCGAACAACAGCTCGCGCGCGTCTCGGGCAAGTCCCTGATCGCCGAAGCCATCCGTTACGGTTTGAACCATTGGGACGGGCTCACCCGCTTCCTTGATGACGGCCGCATCGAGCTCGACACCAACATCGTCGAACGAAGCATTCGCCCTATGGTGCTTAATCGCAAGAATGCACTCTTCGCCGGTCACGATCAGGGCGCGGAGAACTGGGCCTGCATTGCTTCGCTCATCGAAACCTGCAAACTGCACGGCGTCGATCCGCAAGCCTACTTCGCCGACGTGCTCACCAAGCTCGTCAATCTCTGGCCCGCCTCGCGCCTCGACGAGCTCATGCCCTGGGCCTGGGCGGCCGAGCGCTCGTCCAATAAACTCGCGGCGTGACGCTCCGAATCGCGCGGCAGCCCCCGCCAAAAAATAAAATCAAGCCGTCAGAGCCGTGCGGTCAGAAGGCCGCTTTCGATTGTCCGTGCGCTTGTTCGATCCAGTGCCTTTCTGCGACGGGCCCATTACAGAAGGGCGTGTACTCATAAATCGCGATTGTCTGGCAATCGCTGGCTGA
>DASWCE010000101.1:0-12404 GCA_036390255.1 Gemmatimonadales bacterium
CGATTGCGGGTAAGCGAAACGGCATCCGGCATCCGCCGGGTGCCGTTCTGCTAATGCGACCGAACTACTTCCTCCTCGCCCTAATGATCGCCGGGCTGGCGCCCGGCGTCAGCGCTCAGGCTGTGCCTCGCACCGATACGCCACGTGCCGGTGCACTGCGCTTCACATTCGAACCGGTGATCACGACGTGGGAGCGTGAGTTCATTGAGGGCGGGCACGAGCAACCGATCGGCGCGTCGCTGCCCGCGAAAGTCTCTGTGCGCGAGGAGCGACGGGTCACGCCGTTCGCCTTCGAGTATGGGATCACTAACCGCATTGCCGTCGGTGTCTACATCCCGCTCGTGCGCGTGAACACGCGCGCGACATATCCGCTGGATAGCGCGGGAGCGCCGGCGCCCGACAGCGCCGCCCGTGCGCTCGATTCACTGCTCCAGGACACAACGTACGCGTTCGGGCCGATCGCCAACACGACGCGCCGGCTGCGCTTCTTCGCGGGCGACGTCGAGCTGCAGGGCAAGTATCGGCTGCTCGAAACACACGCGTACACGTTGAGCGGCGCGATCGTCGTGCGCTTGCCGACCGGCCATCAGGATTCCCCGAACGACCTGTTCGATATGTCCACCGGCGACCACCAGACGGACATCGAGATCCAGGTCGCCCAGGAACTGACGCTGTTTGAGCGCCTATGGCTGAACGGGATGGTGCGACTCGCCCGCCAGCAGCCCGGCACGCGGGCCAGGCGCGTCGGCCCACAGTCCACCCTGCTGCTGCCGCACGCGTCGCTCGCGACGCTCGCCTGGGATCCCGGCGATTACGCGGCCGTCGATGTCGCCCCGATGCTCCGCCTCGCCAAACACTTTGGCGTCGGCGTCACTGCGGGCTATTGGACACAGCAGCGCGACCACTACAGTTATCGCTCGCCACAGGACTCGATCGATGTCGCCACGCGACTCGGCGCGCCGGTCAGCGCGAGCGTGTTGGACGCCGGCACAGGCGTGCGACGGACGCGACTTGGCGTCGCGATGACGTATCTCGGATCAGATGTCGAAGGCAGTTTGTCGTTCGAGCAGACCGTTAGCGCGGCGGGTGGGCTCGTGCCGGTGGCGACGGTGTTTCGGATAGTGATGCGGACGTCGCGCTGGCCGTTTTGAGCAGCTCGACGGCGTGGCGACGCGCGGTCGCCATGTCGGCATCACCCAACATCCGCGCAATCTCTTTTACCCGCCCCTCACCATCCACAACCGCCACATCACTCGTCGCCAGGCCACCCTTCTGTCCCTTTGCGACCACGAGGTGCTGATCGGCATGCACCGCGATTTGCGGCAAGTGCGTAATGACGAGCGCCTGCCGGCCCTCGCGCGACACATCCACCAAGGCTTCTCCCACTCGACCACCAACCTCGCCGCCGATGCCCTGATCGACTTCATCGAATACGAGCGTCGGCACGACGTCGTGCGCCGCAAGCACCACCTTCAGCGCCAACATCAGGCGCGACAGTTCGCCGCCCGACGCAACCCTGGCCAACGGCCTTGCGTCGAGTCCCTCGTTCAGCTGGACGTGGAAGACGACGTCCTCGGCACCCTGTGCGATAGGCGTGGTGCGTGATTGTAGCGTCGCTGCAAACTTCCCGCCTTCCATTCCCAGCGACGGCAGTAGCTTGTTCAAGGCGCGCGCCAGCTTCTTAGCGCCGGCCGTTCGTTTCGCGGTGAGGGCTTCCGTCGCGCGTCTGAAGTCCTCCGCTGCCCTCTCGCGATCGGCCGCGATCGTGCGGAGGTCAAGATCGGCGGTGTCCAACAGCTCCAGCTCGCGCGCGGCCGTATCACGCGTCGCCAGCAGATCCGCAAGGGTCGGCCCATGCTTCTGCTGCAACCGATACAAGAGATCGCGCCGCTGCTCCACGGCGCTCAGACGCTCGGGATCGGCCGCGATGTCGCCAGCGTACGCCCGCGCCCCCCGGGCCAGCTCGGCAGCGCTCGCGAACGTTGCGTCCAGCAGCTCCTGCCACTTGCCGAGCGACGGGTCGAGCCGCCGCAGGCTCGCCAGGATCTTCTGAGCCTTGGTGAGCCCGGCCGCGTCGACCGCCTCCTCGAGCTCGCGCGCCAGCCGGCCGAGCTCCTCGGCGTGCGCTAACCGCTTCGCCTCGACTTCGAGCGCTTCATCTTCACCGAGCTTTGGCTTGGCACGCTCGATCTCCTGGAGGACATGGCGCAAGTAATCGGCCTTCTTGCGCACTTCCGCCTGACGATCTGTGAGCTCGGCTTCCCTCTGCTCGAGCTCCTTAAGCCGCGCATGCGCGTCCCGCACGGCGACGCGCTCGACGTCGGCGTCCGCGTAGGCGTCCAGCATATCGCGCTGCGCGTCTGGGCGGAGCAGCGACTGCGTCTCATGCTGGCCATGCAGGTCCACGAGCAGGCTGCCGATCTCGCTGAGCACGCCGATCGTTACCGGCGAGCCGTTGACCCAGGCGCGCGACTTGCCTTCACGTAGCACTTCGCGCTTCAGGACCAGTCGTCCTTCTTCGAGGTCGACTCCCAATGCGGCGAATGGGGACAGGAGGTGCCGATGCACTGCCGCTCCAAATTCGAATGCGCCCTCGACGATGGACTTCTCCGCGCCGGGTCGCACGATGTCGCCAGAGGCGCGCTCGCCGAGCAGCAGCGCGAGGGCGTCGACGACCATCGATTTGCCGGCGCCGGTTTCGCCGGTCAGGACATTGAGGCCCGGCTGGAACGGCAGGGTGACGTCGGCGATGACGGCGAGATCGCGGACGCGAAGTTCCGTCAACACGTCCTCACCCCCTGACCCCCTCTCCGTTCCGGAGAGGGGGAACCCTCATTTCCGAGTTCGATCACTTAGATCCCCCCAATGCAGCTTCTTGCGGAGCCGCTTGAAGAAGCCCTCAGGGCCGAGGCGGATGAGATGAATGGGCCGGGCCGCCCGGCGCACCTCCAGGCGCTCACCGGGTTGAATCGGCTGGCCGACTTGGCCGTCGAACGAGACGAGCACGTCGTCAGTCCACGGCGGGATCGGCTGGATCGTGACGACCGCCGTGGCCGGCAGCACGAGCGGTCGCACTGCCAGCGTGTGCGGGCAGATGGCCGTCACGACGATGGCATCGACGGTCGGCACGATGATCGGCCCCCCGGCCGACATCGAATACGCCGTCGACCCGGTCGGCGTGCTGACGATAATCCCGTCCGCCGAGTACTGCGCCACTTCGTCGCCATCGACTGAGACCTTGAGCCGCACCACACGCGCCACGCCACCCTTGTGGACGACGACGTCGTTGAGGACGAGCGGCTCGACCCTGCCGCTTTTGGCGCCCTTGCCGGTAATGGCGGATTGGAGCGCGAGCCGCGGCTCGGTCGTATAGGCCCGGCGCGCAATCGAATCGAGTACCCAGTCGAGGGTGTCCGGTGCCGCAGTCGTGAGGAATCCGACACGTCCGAGATTCAATCCGAGTATAGGCGTGTCGGCACCATTCAGCAGACGCGCCCCGCGGAGCAGTGTGCCATCGCCACCCAACGTGATGAGGCAGTCCAAATCTCCAGGAGGCGCCTCGCTGAGGGGTGGCGGTGAGGCCCCGTCCCGGCTCGGAGGGGGCCACAGTGCCTGGATGCGTTCTTCGCTGTACAGCTTGATCCCGACGCTCGAGGCTTTCTGCTGCAGCGTCGCGAGAAAAGCGCCGAGGTCCGGGTAGTTGGGGTTCCCGACGACCCCGACGTTCATCGCGGAGTGAGGGACTCTTCGGCAGCGAGGGCGCGGATGCGGGCCGCGATGCCCGCCCCGGTCAGGCCCACGTCCGCGAGCTGCTGGGCGCGCGGCGCATGCTCGTAGGTGCGGTCCGGGACCCCGAGCGCGACGACGCGCGCATCCGGTGCGGTCGTCTGCACCAATGCGGCCAGCGCCGCGCCGAAGCCGTTTACGACCGTGCCGTCTTCGACCGTCACCAGCAGCTTGTGACTCTGCGACAGGCCCTCGAGCATCTCGCGGTCCATCGGCTTGAGGAAGCGCGCGTTCACGACCGACACGTCCAGGCCGTCCGCGGCGAGCAGCTCGGCCGCCTCCAACGCGGGCTTGCACATCACGCCGACTGCGAGGATCGCGCAGTCCTTCCCCTTCCTGAGCAGCTCCCACGTGCCGTACGGAATCGGCGGGACCTCGGCTGCAGGCGGCGCCTCGCTTGGTGCTTTGTCGCGCGGATACCGCAGAGAGAACGGACCATCAGTGTGCGCCAGCGCGCACCGCAACAGCCCGATGAGCTCGGCGCCATCCTTCGGCGCGGTCACCGTCATGTGCGGCACCGCCAGCATATACGCGATGTCGTACAGACCCATGTGCGTCTGCCCGTCTTCGCCCACCATGCCGGCGCGGTCGAGGCAGAAGATGACGGGGAGTCTCTGAATCGCGACATCGTGGATGATGCTGTCGTACGCGCGCTGCAGGAACGTCGAGTAGATCGCGACCACCGGGCGCACGCCCTGCGTCGCCAGGCCGGCGGCGAACGTCGTCGCATGCGCCTCGGCGATGCCGACGTCGAAGAAGCGCTCCGGCCACTTTTTCTGGAAGATGTTCGTCCCGGTCCCCGACGGCATCGCGGCCGTAATCGCCACGAAGTTGGTATTTTCGGCGGCGAGCTGCGTGAGCGCGTCCCCGAAGACCTTGGTCCACTGCGGCAAACCGGGGTTCACGGGCTTGAGCTTGCCCGTGACGGGATCGTAGGGCGCGCGAGCGTGATATTTCTCGAGATCGGGTTCGGGGAGCGGGAAGCCCTTCCCCTTCTCCGTGATGACGTGCACGACCCGCGGCCCCTTCAACGTTTTCACGATCTCGAAGGTGTGCAGCATCTGCGCGATGTTGTGGCCGTCGATCGGCCCGAAGTAGCGGAAGCCAAGCTCCTCGAACAGCATGCCGGGCGACCAGAGATTCTTGATGCTTTCTTCGACGTTCTTCGCGAAGTCCACGAGCTTCTTGCCGCCGATCACGTGCGAGGCGCGCTCGATGACATGCTTGACGCGCTCGCGCATCCGCACGCCGATCGGGCTGGCGATGATGGAGCCGAAGTATTTGCTGATCGCACCCACGTTCGGGGCGATCGACATGCCGTTGTCATTCAGCACGACGATGATATCGCGCCCGGAGTCGCCGGCGTTGTTGAGGGCCTCGTAGGGGAGCCCGCACGTCATCGCGCCATCGCCCACGACCGCCACGACTTCGTACTTCTCGCCCTTCAGGTCGCGCGCCGTCGCCATGCCGAACGCCGCGGACAGCCCCGTGCCCGCGTGACCGGCGCCGAACTGATCGTGTTCACTCTCATCGCGGCGCAGGAACCCGGACAACCCGCCGCGCTGCCTCAGGGTGTGCAGCCGATCGTTGCGCCCGGTCAGGATCTTCCACGGATAGCCCTGATGCCCCACGTCCCAGACGATCTTGTCACGGGGCGAATCGAACGCGGCGCACAGCGCCACCGTCAGCTCGACGACGCCGAGCCCGGCGCCGATGTGGCCACCCGTGTGGGAGACGACATCGATGAGCCGCTGGCGTACCTCATCCGCCAGCTGCTGGAGCTGTTCCGGCGGGAGCGCCTTGACGTCTGCGGGACCTTTGATGCGTTCGAGAGTCAATTCGGCCTCGTCACGATGTAGTGGGCGAGCTCGACCAGCATGGGGGAAACTAACCCGGCATCCCGTAGGTGGTCTACCGCCTTCGCCGACAGCCGCTCCGCTTCCACGCGCGCCGCCCCGACGCCGAGCAGCGTGACGAAGGTGGCCTTGGCGTGGGCGGCGTCCTTGCCTGCCGTTTTGCCGAGCTGATCCGAGGTCGCGGTCGCGTCGAGCACATCGTCCGCGATCTGGAAAGCGAGTCCGATGGCCTCGCCGTAGGCCCGGAGCGCCTCAACATGGTTGGGCGTGCCGTCCGCGGACAGCCCGCCGATGACACACGACGCGGCAATCAATGCACCAGTCTTGCGCCGATGCACCTCCTCGAGCGCATCGATCGGCAGCGCCTTCGCCTCGGCCTCGAGATCGAGTGCCTGACCGCCGATCATGCCGCCGGCGCCCGCGGCGCGAAACAGCTCGAGCGCGATCTCGCGCCGGCGAGCCGGCGGGAGATCCAGCCCGGCCAGTCCGCCCGCCAGGATGCGAGCTGCCAGGGCGACCATCTCGTAGCCGGCGCGCGTCGCGCGGGGGACATCGAAGGCACGATGGGCCGTCGGGCGGCCGCGCCGCAGGTCGTCGTTGTCCATGCAGGGGAGGTCGTCATGCACCAGCGAGTAGGCGTGAACGACTTCGACGGCCGCGGCCAGCTCGGCGACGCCGTCGGGCGACGCGCCGTTGAGCGCTTCATGCGCCGCGAACACCAGCGTCGGCCGCAGACGTTTGCCTTCGCCGAGCAGGCTATAGCGCATGATGTCATCGACGCCGGTCGCCGTCTCTAACACCCTGTCCACTCGTTCCCGGACGTCGGCGAGATAGCTACGAAGGGCTTTCAATCTCGAGTACTTTTTTGACCTTGAGCTCCGCCTGCTGGAGCTGCTCGCGCGCCACCCGCAACCGCTCGACGCCTTCCTCGAACAGCTGCAGCGCTTCGTCGAGATCGAGATCTTCGGACTCGAGGCGGCGGACAATCGCTTCGAGTCGCTCGAGCTGCTTACTGAACTCGGCCATTCACCTCTCCGTCCGTCACCCGGAGCCGGAATTCCTTGCCGCTGGGCAGCTGGGCCACGCGCTTCAACACCCGGCCGTTCTCGTCCCGCGCCACGGCGTAGCCGCGCGCCAGTACTTTGAGCGGGCTCAGCGCATCGAGGCGTGCGCCGTACGCCGTGAGCCGTGCGCCGGAAACCTCGAGGCGGTGATCCATGCAGCGGCTGAGGCGGTCCGCGGTTCGATCGAGACGCTCCACGACATGGCGCGAGGCGATCCGCAGTGCCCGAGCGAGACGTTGTCCGATGAGGCCACACTGCGCGAGCACCTCGTCCCGATCCGGCGTGGCAGCCTCGGCCGCCGCGGACGGCGTGGGGGCGCGCAGGTCCGCAACGAGGTCACAGAGCGTCACGTCGGTTTCGTGACCGATCGCCGAGATCACGGGCATCGGCATGGCGGCGACGGCGCGCGCGACGCGCTCCGAATTGAACGCCCACAGGTCCTCGACGGACCCGCCACCGCGGGCGACAACCAGCACATCGACGGGCAGGCGCCGAATACGATTCAGCGCCGAGCAGACCGATGCCTCCGCCTTGGCTCCCTGCACTTGCGCCGGCACCACGATCAGCTCCGCAACAGGCCAGCGTCGACCGACGACGGCCTGGATGTCACGCAGCGCGGCACCGTCGGGGCTCGTGACGACGGCGATGCGGCGCGGAAAGGCAGGGAGGCGCCGTTTGCGAGCCGGATCGAGCAGCCCGTCCTTGGTCAGCGCAGCTTTCGCTTTTTCGAAAGCCAGCTTCCACAGGCCGCCCTGTTCTGTCGACAACAGCTCCATCACGGTCAGCTGGAACTCGCCCTTCTCTTCGTACATGGACGGGCGTGCGAACACGAAGACCTGCATGCCGTCCGACGGCGTGGGGAGCCGGAAGTTCTGTTTGGCGAACATGACGCAGCGCATCTGGGCCGTCGTGTCACGGAGCGAGAAATACCAATGCCCGCTCCGCCACGCTTTGAACCCCGCGATCTCCCCGCGCACCCAGAGTGGCGGCAACCCGGCCTCGATCACGGCGCGCGCGCGGCGCGTGACTTCGCCGACGGTCCAGGCCCCCTCGGCCGATGCGGCCGTGAAGAGATCTAGGGGTGCACCCATTGGCGGGCCGCCTGTACCGTGTTGTAGAGCAGCATCGTGATCGTCATGGGACCGACGCCACCGGGAACGGGTGTGATCGCGGACGCGACCTGCTTCGCCTCCTGAAATTTCACATCGCCGACCAGGCGATAGCCCTGCTTCTTCGACGGGTCATCGACGCGGTTGACACCGACGTCAATCACGACCGCGCCGGGCTTCACCATGTCACCGGTGACAAACTCCGGCTTGCCGATCGCGACGATGAGGATGTCGGCCTGATGGGTGTACTGATCGATCACGCGGGTGCGCGAGTGACACACCGTGACCGTCGCGTTGCCGCCGGGGCCGTCCTGCAACAGCAACGCCGCCATCGGCCGGCCGACGACGTTGGAGCGGCCGACGACGACGGCATGAGCGCCTTTGGTCTCGACCCCGCTGCGGATCAGCAGCTGCTGCACGCCGTACGGCGTCGCCGGCCGGAATCCGGTCGGATCGCCGACGGCGACTTTGCCCACGTTCTCCGGATGAAAGCCGTCGACATCTTTGCGCGGATCGATGCGATGGAGCGCACGGTTGGTATCGATCTGCTTCGGCAGCGGGAGCTGCACGAGAATCCCGTGGATCTTGGGATTGGCGTTGAGCCGCTCGAGCAGACTCATGAGACCAGCCTCGGTGGTGTCCTTGGGAAGCTTGATGGTTTCGTGGTAAAGCCCCGCCTCGTCGCAGGCCTTTCCTTTCATACGGACGTAGACCTGGGACGCGGGATTATCCCCCACGAGCACGACCGCGAGCCCCGGCGTCACACCCTGCTGCTTCAAGGCCGCGATCTCGCCCGCGAGCTCGGCGCGCATCACCGCACCGATCGCGGTGCCGTCGATCAGTTTAGCGCCTTCCTCCTGCACCGCCTTGGGATTAGCGTGCAACGCCGACCGCCCGTGTTTCGCGAATCACCACCACCTTGATCTGCCCGGGGTACTGCAGCTCGCGCTCGATCTTGCGCGCGATCTCGTCGGTGAGCAGGGCCGCCGCGTTGTCGTCCACGGCATCGGGCGTCACCACGACACGCACTTCCCGGCCTGCCTGAATGGCGAAGACCTTATCGACCCCCTTGAATTCGGAGGCCAGCTTCTCGAGATCGGTGAGACGTTTGACGTAGGTCTCGAACGCCTCGCGCCGCGCGCCGGGCCGGGACCCCGAAATGGCATCCGCCGCCTGCACGATGACGCTGACGGGCGATTCGTGCGGCACGTCGTCGTGATGCGCGGCGATGCAGTTGATCACCACCGGATGCTCGCCGTACTTCGTCGCCATCTCGACGCCGAGCTGCACGTGGGTGCCGTCGTGCTCGTGCGTGAGGACCTTGCCGACGTCGTGCAGCAGCGCGCCGCGCTTGGCCAGATGCACGTCGAGCTTCAGCTCGGCGGCCATCATGCCGGCGAGGAAGGCCACCTCTTTCGAATGTTCCAGGATGTTCTGCCCATAGGACGTCCGGTACTTCATCCGGCCGACGAGCTTCACCAGCTCGGCATGCATGCCGCGAACCCCGGTGTCGTAGACCGCTTGCTCGCCGGCCTCGACAATGCTGGCGTCCACGTCGCTTTTGGCCTTCTTGACGATCTCCTCGATCCGTCCGGGATGGATGCGGCCATCCGCAATGAGCCGCTCGAGCGCGAGGCGCCCGACTTCGCGACGCACCGGCTCGAAGCACGACACGACGACGGTGTCGGGCGTATCGTCGATGATCACGTCGACGCCGGTCGCCGCTTCGAACGCCCGAATGTTGCGGCCTTCGCGCCCGATGATCCGGCCCTTCATTTCATCCGATGGGAGCACGACCGCCGACACGCTCGACTCAGCCGTCTGCTCGGCCGCGATGCGCTGGATCGCCATGGCGACGATCTTCTTCGCCTCCCGGTCGGCGTTCTTGCGGGCCTGCTCCGTGATGTTGCGCACGAGGGCCGCCGCTTCGTCCCGCGCCTCGCTCTCGAGACGCGCGACCAGCTCGTGCTTGGCCTCCTGCGCGGTCAGGCCGGCGATCTGCTCGAGTCGTGTGCCGATCTCCTGCTCGCGTTTGTCCAACGCACGGGCGCGCTCGTGGATCTGTTGGTCGAGCTTGCGCAGCTCCAGATCGCGCCGGTCGACGCCGGCGAGCTTCTGGTCGAGGCTCTTGTGGAGGTTTTCGCGGACCGACATGAGCTCTTCTTTGGCCGCCAGCACGACGCGCTGACTCGATTCCGCCGAGCGGTGCTCGAGGCGCCGTCCCCACACATAGAAGGCCAGTGCCGCGACGAGCACGCCGCTGAGCACGGCCGCAATGACACCAGGCAGCTCCGCCATAGATCTATCTCCACCTCTCCCCCGTTCCTAGCTTTTGTTGTTAAAAAACAAAAGCTGGTCAGGGGGTGAGGACGATTGTCAGCCGGCGGTCAGCGCCTTCCGCTTCGCCGGCGGCAGCATCTTCGCGAGATCGTCGGCAACCGCGGCGAGCCGCGCCGCCACTTCCCGCTCCGTCTGCTTCACCAGAAACAGCTCGTTCGTAATGTCGAGCGCCGCCAGCATCGCGGCCTTATGCGTTTCTACCAACGGTCCCTGACTGAGCACCTTCTTCAACGCCTGGTCCACGTAGGCGGCGACTTCGCGCGTGTACTCGGGCGAGAGATCGGAGCGCACCGTGTATTCTTCGCCCCCGATCATCACGCGAACGGCGTGTTTCTTCGCCGTCACTTGTGGTGGCCTCCATTATCACGCGCCTGCTCTTCCAAAAACGTGAGTCGTTGCATGAGATCGTGGACACGAGTGCGGGCGCCTTCCACGCGCTGCCGCAGCGCCTTGTTCTCCGACTCGAGCTCCGTGTTCTTGACCGGGCTGCCGCGCGCCTTCAGCTCCGACTCTGCTTTCTGCGCACGCGAACGCCAGCCCGCCAGCTCCTCCGCGACGTCGCGGAGAATCGCCTCGAGCTGATCGATGACCTCACGCACGTCAGCTGGTGGCCTGTCGCCGCCGTACGTCAAATTGCTCCTCCAGCGCCGTCAGCATCCGGCTGAGCAGCGCATCAATCTCCCGCTCCGTGAGCGTCTTCGCCGGATCGCGGAACGTGCACCGCCACGTCACCCCGCGCGTCCCGTCCGGCAACCCCTTCCCACGGTACTCATCCAAGACATCCAGCCGCTCCAGCAGCCTCCCGCCCTCGCGACGTAGCACCGACTCGATTGCCTCCGCCGCGACGCCGCCACCCCCCGGAACAACGAGTGAGATGTCGCGAACGACAGGCGGCTGTGTGGGCAACGACCGATACCGCACCACGGGAAGGGACTCGATTGCGATCCTGACCTCGAGCCCGAACAACGGGCCTGCCCAGCGTGGCGCGTCAGCTTCGAGCGGCATGGCCTGACCGACCGGCTCACCGCCGCCCGGTTTCACCGCTAGCCAACCGGACCCATTTGCGGCCGGTTGCACGTCGCTCGAGGGTGCCGCGACCCCGACAGCTAACTCAAAGTGGTGCTTTAGGTCCCATATGTCCATATCAGGTAGTTTCGCATCTCCCAACACACCGAGGATGCCATCAAACCAGTGGGCCGGATGGCGAGCGCCGGTGAGGACAACCGCGAGGTGTAGGTCCTCTTCCGGGCGGGGTCCTGCACCCTTCCGGAAGACTGTCCCGACCTCGAACAACCGGACATCGCGCTGCCCCTGCGCCCAGTTGTACTCGACCCGCCGCACGAGACCAGGCAGTAGCCGGCTCCGAAGATGGGCTTCCTCCGCCGAGAGAGGGTTCTGGATGGCCACGGCGTCCGGAGCGTCAGCGGGGCCAAGGGGAAGCGTCCGGACCTCGAGCAGTCCTCCCCCGCTCGCCACCAACTGCTCGCGGATGCGCCGCAACGTCAGGTCCGCCGGGGCGTCAGGTACGGTGCCGGGGCGATACGGCCGCAGCTCGTCCGGGAACGAGTCGTAGCCACGCAACCGGGCGACTTCTTCGATCAGATCGACTTCGCGCGTCACGTCGGGTCGCCAGCCGGGAATTTGGACGGCCAGCCGGTCGTCCTTCGGCGCGGCCACGAAACCGACGGCCGACAACAGGCGCTCGATCTCTTTGCGCGGCACGGAAACGCCGAGCAGATGGTTTACGCGCGCCTGGCGCAGGAACACCGAGCGGGGCTTCTGCGGCTCCGGCCAAAGATCGATCGGCGACTCGCGCAGCTCGCCGCCCGCCAGGGCACGGATCAGGTCGATCGCGCGCGCCAGTGCATCGGGCATGCCGAGCATGTCGATGCCCCGCTCGAAGCGATAGCTCGATTCACTCGAAACGCCGAGGGCGCGACGGGTGCGGCGAATGCGCGTCGGCTGGAAATAGGCGGCTTCGAGGACGATGTCCGTGGTATTCTCCGTGACCTCGGATTCGGCGCTCCCCATGACGCCGGCAACGATCTGCGGCCGTTCGGCGTCGCAAATGGCCGTCATCTCCGGCGTGAGCTTGCGCGCGACTCCGTCCAGCGTGACGATCGGTTCGCCCGGTTTGGCGCGTCTGACGACGACCGCCGGCCCACGCAGCTTGGCGAGATCGAAGGCGTGCAGCGGTTGGTTGAGCTCGAACAGGATGTAATTCGTCGCGTCGACGATGTTGTTGATCG
>DASWCE010000102.1:0-5351 GCA_036390255.1 Gemmatimonadales bacterium
CGGGATCGGCGCGGGACAGATGAGCCGGGTGGACTCGTCCTTCCTGGCCGTCCACAAGGCGCGGCAGCAGGGGCACGATCCTCGAGGCGCCGTCCTGGCCAGCGATGCCTTTTTTCCATTCCGCGACGGGGTGGACGAGGCGGGTGCCGCCGGGGTAGCAGCCATTATTCAGCCGGGCGGGTCAGTTCGAGACGCCGAGGTCATCGCGGCGGCGGACGAGCACGATTTAGCCATGATCCTGACCGGTATGCGGCAGTTCCGTCACTAGATTAGTGGGCCTATGACGACCACGTATCCCAATCGCGCCGCAGCCGCGCCACGGCAAGCCGACTACGCCGTCAGCACGCCGTCAACCGCCGTTAAACCGCCTTACGTGATGGCGGGGTGTGTTTCCCTCGGCGCCTTGATCCTCTACATCCTCACGCTCGCCCCGACGACCCAGTTCTGGGACACGTCGGAATACATCGCCGCGGCGTACACGCTCGGTATTCCGCACCCGCCCGGGAATCCGCTGTTCGTGCTGATCGCACACGTGTTCGGATTGCTGCCGCTTGCGGCGGGCTACGCGGCGCGCATCAATCTCTTCGCGGCCGTCACGAGCGCGGTCTCCGCCGGCTGCTGGTTCCTCGTCGCCGAGCGCTGGCTGCGGTCGTTCGTTCCCGCGCTGTGGCCCAGGCGGCTCGCCGCGCTCGCCGGCGCGCTCGTCTCCGCCACCGCGTTCACGGTGTGGAATCAGTCGGTCGTCAACGAGAAGGTCTACACGCTCAGCCTGCTCTCCATTGCGCTGATTCTGTGGCTCATCGTGCGCTGGGATGATCAGCCGGCGGGCGAGGCCCACGACCACCATCTCTTGCTGATCATCTACCTGCTCGCGCTCACCGCCACCAATCACATGATGGGCGTGCTGGTCGGGCCCGTCGTCCTGGTGCTGCTGTTCCCGCCGCTCAAGCACAACCGGCCAGCCGCAGACCAAGAGCGGAAGATCGAGTGGTCACAGTTCGCCATCTTCGGCGGGGTGTGGGCGCTGCTGCTGTCGCTGGGACTCGAGCATTGGGAGTGGATCGCCGTCGCCGGCGCGGTGTTCGCCATCGCGCTGGTGTACGCGTTCGCAGCGGGCAACGTGAGCTTCGCCGTCGCCGCGCTGCTCGTGGCAGTCGTCGGCGTGTCGGTGTACACGTTCCTCCCGATCCGCGCCGCGTTCCATCCGCCGATCAACGAAGGGGAGCCGACCAACTGGCAGGCGCTGTGGGCGGTGCTGACCCGCCAGCAATACGGCAAGCCGTCCATCTTCGACAATCCGACGCAGGCGCCGGGCTTCGGCAACCCGGGGCACACGGCCGCGCTGTACTGGGCACAGCTCGTCAATTATGCGCAGTACTTCAGCTGGCAATTCGCACACGACTGGGCGGGCCGCGTGGAGCGGGTGCTGGCGGTTGTGTTCGCGTTCCTGGGCATCTCGGGGGCGATCCGGCACTGGCGCGCGGACCGGCGCACCGCGATCGCGATGACGCTCCTCATGCTCACCTTCACAGTCGCGCTGGTCTTCTATCTCAACTTCAAGTACGGCTACTCGCTGCATCCCGAGGAACCGCTGGCGTCGCACGAGGTGCGCCAACGTGACTACTTCTTCCTGGTGTCGTTCGCGCTGTGGGGCATCTGGGTCGGGATGGGTCTCGCGGCCGGCATCGAATGGGTGGGGGAATGGTTCCGCGAGCGGCAGCCGGACGCGGCACGCCGCTGGATCTACGGCACGCCGCTCTTGGCCCTGGCGTTGATCCCGCTCATCGGTAACCGCCACGCCGCATCACGAAAGAATGAGCGGCTCGCCCGCGACTTCGCCTACGATCTGCTGCAGTCGGTCGAGCCTTATGGTGTGCTCGTCACGGCAGGCGATAACGACACCTTCCCATTGTGGTACGCGCAGGAGGTCGAAGGCATCCGCAAGGACGTGACGATCGTCAACCTGTCGCTCGCCAATACCGACTGGTACACCCGGCAGCTGCAGAACCGTCCCCTCGCAACGTTCGATTCGACGACTGCGCCCGCGCTCTATCGCGGCCGGCAGTGGCCGAAGCCTCCCGGCAAGCTGATGAGCTTCAGCGATCAGCAGCTGAACGCGCTCGAGCAGTTCTATATGCTTGAGTCGAAGCGCGACGTGAAGCTCGGCTCGGGCGCCGACACGATCCGCGTCACACTCGATCCGCAAATGCTCGGCCGGCCCTACGTCGAACGCGCCGACGTCATCGTGCTTCAGGTGATCAAGGACCAGCTCGGCAAGCGGCCGATTTATTTCTCGCGCACGGTCGGTTTGTACGCGGATCAGTTCGGCCTCACGGGGCATCTGGAGGGGCAAGGCTTTGCGCGGGCGTTACGCCCCAAGGCGCTGGCGCCGTCCGACAGCATCAAGGCCGTGCAGTCGCTCGGTTACGTCAACGTTCCGCGCACCACCAGGCTGCTCTTCGACGTGTATCACGCCGACGAGGCCGCGCGCGAACGCCCGCTGGGCTGGTTGGACAAGCCATCGGAAGGCATCCTGCAGCTCTACGGCCTGACGTACTACACGATGGCGAACGAGCTGCAGGGGTCGAAGAGCCCGCTCTCGGCGCGCGCGCAGGCGATCGCGCAGGCGATCTTCCGCAACACCGAAACGACGCTGCAGCCGCTGCCCGAGCGGCCGGTCCGCTAGCGCTTCGTCGTGTCTTTGGCGGCGCCTGCCGCCCCGGTACCGCCGGCGGGACGCGTCGTTCCGGCGGTCGACTCGGCCGTCGGGACGCCGCGCCGGCGCTCGACCAGGCGAGCCATGACGGGGGCGGTCGGGAATAGGCGCTCCCCGCCACCCACCACCACCGAGTCGCCGGCCTCCACACCGCCCTGAATTTCGGCCCACCCCGCCGTCCGCACACCGACGCTCACCTGCCGGCGATCAGCCTTGCCTCCTTTGATGACCCAGATGAAGGTCGCGCCCTCCATGGGCAGGAGCGCGTCTTCGGGGACCACGACGGCGTTCGGCCGAATGTCGGTCGCGAGCCGCGCCTCGATGAACATGCCGGCCTGGAGCTGATACTCGTTGTTCGGGACGCGCGCCTTGATGAGAATCGTGCGGCCCGGCAGCGAGACCACGGGGTCTACGAATACGACCTCGCCTGAGAAGTTCTTCCCGGGGAGCGCGGCGACCTGGAAGCTCACGAGCTGCCCCCGGCGCAGCCGGTCGGCGTAGCGCTCCGGCACGTCAAACGAGGCGTGCTGCGGGTTCACCGACTGCAGCGTGATCAGCGAGGTCTGCGACGAGACGTACGTCCCGATGCTCACGAGGCGCCGGCCGACGACGCCGCCGAACGGCGCGCGCACCACGGTGCGGTCGAGCCGGGTCTTCAGCAGATCGTAGTTGGCGTCGGCCCCGCGTGATTTGGCCTCGGCCTGCTCGAGATCTGACGTCGAGGACGCGTTTTGCGCGATCAGTTGCTTGGTACGCTCCAACGCCTGGCGCGCAAGCTGCCGCTCCGCCTCGGCCTGGGCGACCTGCGCCTTCAGCTCGGCGTCGTCGACTTTGAAGAGAGGCGTGCCATCGGCGACCTGCTGCCCTTCCCGCACCAGGATGTCGGTGATGCGTCCCGAGACTTCGGGGCGCAGCTCGATCGACTGGATCGCTTCGATCTGGCCGGTTGCCGCGATCGCGTCGACGACGGTGTCGCGGATGGCGGCCGCGACTTCGACGGGCATGGCGAAGCCGCCGGGTCCACCGGGGCCTCCCCCAGCCGCGGAGTTGGCCTTTTTGCACGCGGCCAGAGCCGCGAGCAGGAGCAGAACAGCTAGGGCGCGGTGCGACATCACTGTGGTTCCTTATCGGTAAAGAGTCTCTTGCCCAGAATGGTCTCGAGGCCGGCGAGCGCGAGACGCGTTCCGTAGCGCGCTGCCACGTAGTCAGCCTCAGCCTGGGACAGGTTCACTTCGGCATCGACCAGGTCGAGAATCGTCGTCGCCCCACTCTGGTAACGGGTCTGCTGAATGCGGAAGCTCTCGCGCGCAGCCGCCAGAGCCTCGGCGGACAGCCCCACGGACGTTCGGGTCGTCTCATACGCATCGTACGCCGCGGTGACGTCGTGCTGCACGGCCCGCTGCATGTCGTCTCGAATCGCACGCGCAACATCACGACTCACACGCGCCTGCGACACCGACAGTTCGCGTCGCATGTTGTCCCACAGCGGAAACGAGATCGCGAGCGACAACTGGGTGAACTTGGCGCCCGACGGCACGAACTTGTTGTCAAAACCCACCCCGGTCCAGGACAGCGTGGCATGCGGCAGGTAGTTGCCGAGGCGCGAGCGGTACGCGGCGGCGGCGGCGCGCTCGTCCGCTGCGACGCGCCGGTACTCCGGGCCCTGCGATGCGGCCTGCGTAATGGCATCCGCCAGCGACATCGGCAGCTCCCGAGCGAGCGTGGAGTCGAGCGGAGCGGCATCGACCGGGCCGGCCGCGCCGATGCGGCGGCCGAGCTGCAGCCGGGCGATGCGCAGTTTCGAGGTCTGTTGCAGCTGCGCGATTTGAGCCCGCGTCAGCTCCAGGCGCAGGTTGAGGGAATCGGTCTGGACCGCGGCGCCCGAGGACACCTTCGCCCGCGCGACGCCGAGCTGCTCCCGCGCGCGCCGCAGCCTGTCACGCGCGACCCGATCGAGCTCAGCATTGGCCAAGACGTCGTAGTAGTCGAACTCGGTCAGGAACGCGGTCGCGAAGCGTTGGAGGAGCTCGCTGGCGTGCGCGCTCTCGAGCGCAGCTCCCGAGCGCGACAACTCAGCGAACTTCTGGCCGCCGAGGAACAGATCGTACGAGGCGGTGATCGACCCCTGCACCGCGTACTTCTCCGGGCGCAGCGTCCCGAAGTTGAAGAACGGCGGATTATTCCGCGTCGCCGTCGTCGCGAGTGAGATGGACGGCAGGATGAACACCGAGAACGCGCTGCGGCGCGCCCACACGGCGTTATCCACTTGGCCGAGCGCCGCGACGTAGTTCGGGTCGAGCTGCGCGGCGCGCTGCAGCGCTTCCACAAGCGTGACCCGCGGCAGCGAGTCGGTCAGTGCCTTCGGCGGAGACACCGCGCCCTGCAGGGCGAGCAACAGTGCCAGCATCAGTCGCCCTCCGCCGGGATGGGCTGCTGGCGACGGAATACGAACCGATACAACCATCCCGGCACACGGGCGATCCAGTGGATCACCACCGGAATAACGAGGTACGCGACCGGGACCACGAACAGCGTGAGCGCCGTCGAAAAGAACACGCCGCCGACGATCGCGTAGCCGAGCGGCTTGCGCGCCGCCGAGCCGGCGCCAAAGCCCCAGGCGACTGGCGCCGCGCCC
>DASWCE010000103.1:0-14280 GCA_036390255.1 Gemmatimonadales bacterium
TGCCCGAGAGGGAGTCGATCGAGAGGGGACGGGAAATGACGCATCCCGAGTAATTAAACTGCACTGAGTCGGGGACGCCGTCGTTGTCGGAGTTGACGACCGGGGTGGGCGACTCCGTCGGAATGCACTGCGTTGCGGTAGTCGCGCCCGCGGGCGCGGACGCAGATAATGACGCGGTCGCGCCGAGGCCGCTCCCCGCCGAACCATCCATCGTCGCTGTCCCGATCTCCCCGACGATATCCGTCACCACGGTCGTCGCGAGGCTCTCGGCCTGGGCTTGTGACAAGACGGGCGTCGTGGGTGCCATGCTCCGGTCGTTGTTGCACGCCGTAACGAACACCAGGGCGGCGGCCGCACCGGCTAGCGTGCGTAGCGAGGGGTGTATGGTGCGCATAGGCTCATCCTCCAGAAGTTCACGTGGGGGTCACGCACAAGTCACTGCTGTCTGCGGGTTGGGACGCCGGTCGTCACATCGTTGTTAAGCCGTCCCAGGCCGGTGAGCAATCGCACTTATTCTGAGGTCGGACGTCCGCCGTAGATTTGACACCCATGATCTTCGTCCTCGCTCTCGTCCTCCAGCTCCCCCAGCTCCCCAACTCGCTGCCGCCGAAGCCCCCGAAGCCCCCCCCCGCGCCGCCGGCGGCCTGGCTCGCCTTGATCGGCGCGTACGCTGCGGAGCACGACACGCTCTACGTCTATGAGGACCGCGGCGCGCTGGCGCTGCTCGTGAAGCCCGCGGCGCCAGCGCATGTGGTTCAGACCTCGGAATCGGTCTTCACGTTTACGGGTCCGCGGATCTACGACGCTGAGCGCGTCGTGTTCCGCGCGGGCGAAATCGAAGTTGGCCGCGTGACGCTGCACCGGCTGGCGATGGGTCCGGCGGATGGCGGGCAGCTCCGGCTCCAGCCCGTGCGACCGGTCGCGGAGCTGCTGCAGATCGATCGCCGCCTGACTCCGCCTGCCGAGAGCGGCGCGTTTCTGGCCCCGGATCTCGTGGAGCCGGCACGCCTCGACTCGAGCGTGCACTTGGACGTCCGCTACGCCACGACCAACAATTTTCTCGGCAGCGTGTTCTACTCGTCGGTACACGCGTTCCTGCAGCGACCCGCGGCCCAAGCGCTCGTGCGCGCGGCGCGCGCGCTTAGCCCCCTCGGCTACGGTCTCTTGATCCACGATGCCTACCGGCCGTGGTACGTGACCAAGGTGTTCTGGGACGCCACGCCGCCCCAGTCGCGGTGGCTCGTGGCGGATCCCGGGCGCGGCTCGAAGCACAACCGCGGGGCGGCGGTGGACATCACGTTGTATGACCTGGCGACGGGGCAGCCGGTCGAGATGCCCTCGACCTACGACGAGGCGACGCCGCGGGCGGTGGCCGATTTCCCGGGCGGCACGTCGCGGCAGCGCTGGCACCGCGCCCTGCTGCGCCGCGTGCTCGAGGCCCAGGGGTTCACGGTCAACCCGAGTGAGTGGTGGCACTTCGATTATCGCGACTGGCAGCGCTATCCGATTCTGAACCGGACGTTCGAAGACCTTCTCAGGTAGCAGCGACTTATGACGTTTGGAGCGCCAGGCCTGAACGGTCGGCGAAACGGCGGGTACTCTTCGACTTGTCCATTCCCTTGGAGAGCCCATGCGCCTCGCCCTCGTTGCCCCCGTCATCGTGCTGGCCACTCCGCTGCTGGCTCAACAACGCGAGCTCGGCACGCTCGGTCTCAATCTCCGAGTAGGCGGTAGCCCCGCGGTCGGCGTCACCTGGCGTGCCTCACCCGCCGTCGTGGTCCGACCAGCGGTGTCGTTCGCGTGGAACAAGACCGAAACGCCGCTCGGCGGCACGAACGAGACCACGCAATACACCGTGAACCTCGATGTGCTGTGCCGGACCGCGTCCTGGAACCGCCTCATCTCCTACCTCGGCGCCGGCGGCGGCGTGGGCAACATCAGCGGCTCGGGTGGCCTGGCCGGCAAAATCTGGGCGGCACGCGCCCTCGCGGGTGCGCAGCTCAACGTGGTCGATCGCGTGGCGGTGTTCGGAGAGCTCGGCTTCGAATATGTGCATGGCGAGGGCTTTCAGGGTAAACGTGCCGCGCTGCAGACATTTCCAATCGGGATTGTAGTGTTTTTTAAGTGACGCTGGATGAGCGTGCACAATTTTTTGGGTTCGGTGTACGATTTGCAACGCGCCAAACCGGCTAGCACGCTGGAGGTTTGTCTGCGCTCGCTCGCCACCACGGTCGCGCTCATAGTCGTCGTCGGAAATCGCGGGCCCCTCCTCGCGCAGCAGCGCCAGTGTGATTCCACCGAGAACCCCAAGACTCTGCCGCGCGTCAGCGTGCTCCTCGATTCCGCGCGCATCGTCCAGGGGCTCTCCGCGGCGATGCTCGCCCCCCACGGCGTGCTGCTGAGTCTGGTCTACACGGAATCGGATTCATTCCCGCAGGTGCACGTCCTCGACGCGCCCATCGACAGCGCCGGCCTGTTGCTCGCGAACGCGTTCGTGCCGCAGAAATCCAAGCACGTCTGGGCAGTGCGCGTCCGCGTGACGGGGGCGCGGGCGCGGGCGGGGGCGGGGGCGGGCACAGGAACCGATGCGGTTGCGGTCACCCTCGAGCGATCGTTCTACTGCCCGCCGGTCCTCGTGACCAAGCCTGACCGGCTCAGCGAGGTGATCTTGGTGCACTCTCACCCCGGCGATCGCATCATGCCGGGCTTGGATTTCCGCATCAACGCCGATGTGATCATCGCGCCGAGCGGCCAGGTCACGGAGGTGCGGCTATCGCAGTCGTCTGGACTGCGTGAGTTCGATGAACAGCTGGTGCAGATGTTGCGGATGCGCCGTTACCTGCCCGCGCTGATCGATGGCTTTCCGGTGACCAGTTGGTGGCGCAGCGACGGCCGGACGATGCGTCTGTGACCGCTAAAATCCCCATGATGACGTTCCCCCATTATCGCGACTGGCAGTGCTATCCGTTTCTGAACCGGACGTTCGAAGACCTGCTGAGGTGAGGACGCTGTGGTCCGTCCTCGCCATTCTGCTCTCGAGTGCGGTGCTTGCCGCTCAAGCCCCGCTCGAAGAGACCAGCGCCACAATCACTGCCGCCGTCCGGTTGCGCGAGGCGCCGAACATGGCCGCGCGCATGGTCGAACGTCTGACGCCGAAGACTGAGGTCTACGTCACGATCTGCAGCAACGGATGGTGCCAGGTGAGCGTCGGCACGCACTCAGGATATGTCCCGCGCCGATTTCTTGTGAAGCGGGCCGCCCCGCCTCCCCCTGCCGTGCGGTCTCCAGCGCCGCGATCTGATTCGCTCGGCTGGGAGCCACCGCCCGCCACGTCGCAGGACATGTGGCAGGTCGTCCATTCAATGAAGGGCATGAGCCACTATACAATCTTGCAGGTGGACGCGGTCGCTCCAGTTCGGGGACCCCTGCGCGAGTTTCGTCCGTCGCTGCACATTCTGTGCGACACTGCTGGATTGTCGGTCTACCTGATGACGTCAGCGGTTCTCCTGGCTGACACCCGCCACACGCCGGTCCGAGTGTTCTGGGGGGCAACGAGATCCCCGCCGCCGCCGACCCCCTGGATTCTGTCTCGGGAGCACAGCGCGGCCTTTGTTCCGGGGCCGGACGACTTTGTGAGAAAGGTCCTCCGCAATCCCGATCTCGGCATCGAGTTTCGGCTGGTCGACGAAGGAGCGAGAACCGCGAGCTTCAACACGCGCGGCTTGCGCAATCACCTTCCAGAGCTGGAGGCGCAGTGCCCGTGCTTCGAGGGGCTCACCTGGACGGCGCGGTACTGCGGGGCGAATCGCCTCGACAGCGTGTACTTGGCGACGGCGCTGGACGAAGTTCCCCAATTAGTGTCCGCACCCGAGCTCGAATACCCGCCGGAGCTGTGGCGGATCGGCATCGAAGGCCATGTGATCGTGGAGGCGATCCTCGATACGACCGGTCACGTTGAATTCGAATCGGTCGAGCTCGTGCAAGGTGCCAATCCGGAGTTCGACTCCGCCGCCGTAAACTACGTGCGCGCCGCTGTCTTCCGTCCAGCGCGCCTGCATGGCCAGGCAGTGCGCGCCCTCGTGCGTCTGCCGATCAACTTCGTGCTTCGACGGGAATGATGTCCTTCCCCGACTCCTTCACTACCGCGCGCCTCCGCGCCGAGCGCCTCACCCCGGCGCACTTCGACGCGATCCGGGCCATGGACTCGGACGCCGAGTACATGGCGCTCCTCGGCGGCACGCGCAGCAATCCGCAAACGCGCGTCTATATGACGAAGAACCTCCGGCATTGGGACGACCACGGCTTTGGGCTGTGGATCCTGCGCGATACGGCTGGCGACGTCGCCGGCCGCTGCGTGCTCCGCCACCTCGATGTCGAAGGGACCGACGAGGTCGAGCTGGGTTACGGCCTACATACACAATACTGGGGCAGGGGACTCGCCACCGAGGTCGCCACGGAGCTGCTGCGGCTCGGCCGCCACGAGCTGAAGCGTCCCTCGATCGTCGCCATCACACGCCACGACAACCTCGGCTCGCAACGCGTCCTCGTGAAGGCGGGCATGATCTACGAGCGCGAGGTGGAGCACGACGGCGTGCCCCATCTGCTCTATCGATCGGTGTAGGAGGCGTTCGCGGATTCGGTCAAACGGCGCTAGTTCTAACCCTCTCGCACCGAAAGGCCGTCATGACCACGCGCTCGCCATTGCTCGCCGCGGCAGTCCTGACCCTCATCGTTCCGCGCGCCGGCAGCGCCCAGACTCCCGCGGACCTTCGCGCTGCCGCGCAGGCCCGCAACCTCGCCGTCGCGCAAGCCGACGCGGCGACCTGGGACAAGCTGACGACGGACAATTTCATCGTCGTCTTCCCATGGGGCGCGATGACCAAAGCGCAGCGTTCGGCCCAGATCAAGCAGCAGAAGCCGACGACGGCGCCTCCGGTTCAACACGAGCAATTCCAAGCGGTGGGGACCGCATTCCTCCATCGCTATCAGATCGAGAACGGTTCGATCCTGGAAGTGTGGGTCAGGGACCGAGGCTCCTGGCGCGTTGCCACCGTACAAGCCACCGGGTTGGACCCGGACTCTGCGGCGGTCCACCAGGCCATCACCGCCGCGAACGCGCGCTTCATCGACGCCTTTAAACGTGCGGACCCCGCCACACTCAGCGCGAACTACACCGACGACGCGGTCCTCATGCCGCCCAACATGCCCGCCTGGGAAGGCCGCGCCGGCATCAGCCAGGGTTTCACCAGCTTCCTGGCGCAGTTCAGTCTCGTGGACGCACGACTCGATACCAAGGACGTCATCCTCAGCAGCGATTACGCGATCGAGCGGGGCACCTACAGCTGGACGCTCCATCCCAAGACAGGTACCGGGGCCGACATCGTCGATACCGGGAAGTACCTGACGGTGTGGCAGCGGCAGGAGGGCGGGTCCTGGAAAATCATCCGCGACATCAACAACGGCGATCGGCCCGGGACGATGTGAAGCAGGTGACGAGCAAAAGGCCGCGGATCTCTCCGCGGCCTTTGCGTTCGCGCAGCTACAACTGTCTTACTGCGCGGCGGTCCCCGGCGCGTTCGCTAGGTCCGTCACCACGCTCGCCAGCCTCTGCACTTTCGCCTGATCGCTGGAGGTCGCAGCGTCCTGGCCGAGCGCGGTCGCGAGCCCGTTCAGCGCATCACGACGCGCCTGACCAGTGGCCTTCTCGGCGCGGTCCAGCTCCTGCCGCACCGCCTTCAGCCGCAGGGCCGCCAGGCCATTGGACCGTTCGAGCTGATCCACATACGCGCGCGCCACGACGAAGCTCGCCGGCCAGGTGATCTTCGGCTGATCCTGCGTGTTGAAATAATCGAGGTGCACGAGCTTGGCGGCCTCGATCTCGTTGCGCGAGAGGAGCCCGCTGGGCCTCAGCTCGAACACGTCGAGCCCGCGCGCGATCTCGGAGCTGTAGATGTAGCCGTTATACCAGTACGCCGACCACGAGCCGCCGCCCACGGGCTTCGTCCCGTCCACCGGTCCACGGTCGAAGAACGCGATCTCCTTCGGGTGGGCCGGGTCGGTCCAATCGAACACCGAGATCCCGCCTTGATACCATGCCTGCACCATCACGTCACGGCCGGGGATCGGAATCAGCGAGCCGTTGTGCGCGACGCAGTTCTCGTTCGCCGTCTGCGGCGCCAGCATTTTGTAGTAGCTCTGGAACACCATCCGGCGATTCTCGACCGTGAAGATCGCGTCGGCGCCCCACTGCGGTTTGTCGTAGTCGCGGCACTTCGGCTGCCCGCCGCCGCCCCACTCGTCGGAGAACAGCAGCTTGGTGCCGTCGTTGTTAAACGTCGCCGAGTGCCAGTAGGAGAAGTTCGAGTCGGCCACCGCGCCGATGCGGCGGGGATGCGCGGCATCGCTGATGTCGAGCAGCAGCCCGTAGCCGCCGCATGCGCCGCCCGCGAGCCCCATCGCCGGATAGACCGTGATGTCGTGGCATTGATTCGGTCCGGGCGCCGGGCCGGTGCGTGGCTGATTCAGGCCGAACATCTTGTCGACGATACCCTGAAAGTTCGTGCGGAGCGCGGCACTATCGCCCGTGGTCGGTGTGCCGGTCCCACCACGAGCCTTGACGATACTGTCGAGCAGCGGAGTGGTGAAGCGCGGCCCGACAACCTGCTCCATCCCGAAGAGCGTCACCGTGAACCCACCGTGCGCGCGCGCTGAGTCCGCCAGGCGGTGGCCTTCGGCGATGTCCTGCGGCATCTCGCTGTGGGTCGGCGCCTGGGTCAGCGAATCGAAGATCCGTGGCGAGCTCACGATCGCGGCCGTCTGCGGCGCCGCGAGCGGCACCTTGATGACTTCGATCCGGAACAGCGCGCTGTTTGGATTCGAGTCGGGAGACTGCTTCACGCACCCGGGCAGCTCGGAGGACGAGCGCACCGGCGCCGAGCCGGAGACGTAGACGAACACGTTCGCCGTGTCGTTCGGATCGATGACCACCGTGTGGGTGTGCGAGCCGCGGCACGTCTGCACGTTCGCGATGTATTTCGGATTCGCCACGTCGCTGAGGTCGAAGATGCGGATGCCGCGCAGCCGGTCATGCGATACCGAGTCGTGCACGCCGGCGCCGCCGCAATCGAGCCGGCCGCCGGTCCCCTCGCCGGAGACGAACAGCAGATTCCGGAACACGGACACGTCGCTCTGCGATGCGGGGCAGTAATACCCGTCTTTCAGCGTGGGGCGTGACGGCGTCGTAATGTCCCAGACTTCGAAGCCGTTGTAGTTGCCCTGGATGACATAGTTCTTGTAGAAGGAGAGGTCGGAGTTCGTCGAGCCGACGAACTTCTCCGACGGCGGCACGTTGGTCAGCAGCTTCAGATTCCACGCCGCCTGGCCCGCGTCCTTCAATCCGGGCTTCAGGGCGACGCGCGGATCGGGGGTCGGTGCGACGGTGGAATTATTCCCGCCTCCGCCCGAGGCGCACGCAGCAAGCGACACGACCGCGGCAGCGTGAAGCAATACACGAAGCGATTTCATGGACAATCCTATCTGGGTGTGGGTGGCGCGAAGACGTCAGCGGCGAGCATCCGCTGCATCCGCTCGATTTCGGTGGTCTGATCGGCGAACACACTGGTCGCCATCTTGTAGACCGGTTCTTCCTCACCGCCGCTCGCGGCGAACAGTTGATTCACCATCGTGATCGCGCCCTGGTGATGCTGGATCATCAAGCTCAGGAACAAGCGATCGAACGCCGGCCCGCGGGCCCGATCCAGCGCCGCCAGCTGCTCCGCGGAGAGCATCCCCGGCATCATGTGTGTGGCGTCCATCTCAGGCATCATCATGTGCTCAGGATCGGGGCGCGGCACGGCTTCGTGCCGGTCGGCGAGCCAACGCGACAGGAGGGCGATCTCGTCCTTCTGGCTGGCCACGATGCGTTCGCACAGGGTGCGCACCGACTCTCCCGCCTCGTGCGATGGCGCCCAGCCTGCGATCAGCACCGCCTGCGCGTGATGGTAGATCATGCCCGACATGAATTGCACGTCTGCGCGGGTGTAGTCCGGCTTAGGAGCCTGGGCTGCGGCAGGTGAGACACGTGCAGCGATGGCAGCGGCGAAGAGGCACGGAATGAAACGCGTCATGCTGCGGTGGATACTATCACGTCTCCCGTGTACTGCAATGTCGACCGTTTGCCACGATCTTTCTCTTATGACCAAAACCGCACACGTCGTCGCGCTGCTCGTTGCCTTACCGATCCTCGGCTGCAACGGTCGAGCGGCGTCGCGGATCGCCGCCGACAGCGCGGCCGTCCTCGCTGCTTCGCAGCAGTACGTCCAGGCCTGGATTCACGGCGATACCGCGGCGGCACTCGGCCTCGTGTCCAGCGACATCCGCATCCTGATCTCGGGAGTCCCCGATGTGGTCGGCCCGGAGGCAACCCGAAAGCTCTTTGCTGACGAGATGGCGACGTACGATGTCCCGCTGCTGAAGCTCGATCACCAGGACATCATCGTGAGTGGCGATCACGCAATCGACATCGGGACCTACGAGGAGATCCAGGCCGCGAAGAAAGGCGGCCCGCCGATCCAGGGCCGCGGTCGCTTCATGACCATTTGGCGCCGCGAAGGAACGGAGTGGCACATAACGCGTTATATGCTCAACGACTTACCCGCCGCGCCGTCGCATTGATTCACGATCCCTTGCCATCGGCGCCAGCGCGGATATCCTCTCCACTCTCCTTAACTACTCGGAGCCGTCGATGCGCATGCTCACACTCGCGCTGGTAGCTGCCTTCTTGCCCCAGCTCGCGGTCGCTCAAGCCCCCGTCCACTCCGGCGCGGCGGTCAAGTGGGGCCCGGGCCCAGACTTCCTGCCGCATGGCGCCCGCTTCGCCGTGCTGCAGGGGGATCCCAGTAAGTCCGGCTTCTATACCATCCGGCTTCGCCTGCCGGATCACTTCATGTTCCCGCCGCACTACCATCCCACCGACGAGCATGTGACGGTCCTCGCTGGCACGTTCCTGGTCGGGATGGGCGACACGGTTAAAATGCGCTCGGCGATCCGCTTGGCCGGCGGCGGTTTCATCACGGCACCCGCGAACGCCCACCACTATGCGCGGGCGCAGGGCGTGACCGTCCTGCAGGTCAGCGGTGAGGGCCCGTTCGAGCTCACGTACGTGAATTCCGCGCAGGACCCGCGGAACAAGAAGACCACGCCGTAGTCGTCGGTTTGTGGAGGGATAGCAAAAGGCCGCGGCGACTGCGCGGCCTTTTGCGCATGTGCCCTAGCTCACGCAGTGATCTGCATTTGTGACTCTTCGCGCGCTCCCTAGTTGCATTTTTTAACGCGTTTACAATGTTGTACCGCTCTTGCGCCCCCACCGTTCGCTCCGCGCACTCATTCGCTGGAGGTTGCATGCTCGCGCGCTCGACGTTGTGCCGTCTCGTGATGTGCCTGGCGGCTGTTCCCGCGGCGGCAGCCGCTCAGGCCGACAAGATCCCCTGGGTCAAAGGGCCGACGAAGGGCGTGCTCGGCACGGAAGCCACGATCGGCGTCCCGGCGGGATGCCTGTTCACGGGCATGGAGGGCGTCAAGATCTTTCTCGAGGTGACCGAGAATCCCGTATCCGGCAACGAACGCGGCGTCGTCTTGTGCCAGTCGGATGCGAACCCTGCACCGTGGTTCGTGCTGTTTTCCTATGACCAGAGCGGTTACGTGCGCGATGATGAGGGGTCGAACCTCGATGCTGACGCCATTCTCGAATCGGTGCGCCACGGCACGGAGGCGGCAAACCGCGAGCGCAAACGTCGCGGCTGGGGCACGCTGTCGGTCGAAGGCTGGGCCACGAAGCCGTTCTACGATCGCACGACCAACAACCTGACCTGGGCCATTACCGCCCACGACAACACCGGGGGGCATTCGGTCAATCACTCCGTACGATTGCTCGGTCGCGGCGGCGTCATGCATGTCGACCTCGTCGCTACGCCCGCGCAGCTCGACGCGCTCGTGCCCACGTTCAACGGCATGATCACCGGCTTCATCTATCTCCCCGGCCACAAATACGCCGAGTGGCGCCCGGGCGATAAGGTGGCGGCGTACGGCCTCACCGCGCTGGTCGCGGGTGGCGCCGGGGTCGCGCTCGCCAAGTCGGGGCTGCTCGTCAAGTTCTGGAAGCTGATCGTCGCCGGGATTGCGGCGGCGGCGGCCGCCGTCAAGCGGATGTGGGCCAAACTCACCGGCCGAAGGAACGAGATGCAGCCGCAGTGACGATTGCGATTCTCGCGCTGCTGACGTTGGTCGAAGGCATGCGCCGCGTGCCGGCCGGATCGGTCGTGCTGCGGCGCGTGCTGTTTGGGCCATGGACGATCGAGCGACCGGAGCCGGCGGAGCGGCTGCGGCTCTTGTCCTGGTGGTCGCCGATCATGACGACGATCGTGCTGGCGCCGCAGCCATCGTATCAGAAGACGAACGTCAAGGATGTGCGTGCGCGGCTCGAGGGACGCGAGCTTTATACCGCCCGATTCGATCTGCGCGTGCTTGGCGTGGTCGAGCTCGTGGTCCTGGTGCTAGGCCTGCCGCTTGCGCTCCAACGGTTTGGCGCGCTGGGATTTTTCGTGGCGCTGGGCGCGGTCCTGCTGCTCTGCTTGACGATATTCACGGCACTGCTCTTGAGTGGTCGCGCGTTCGGCAAACGCTGGCGCTGGGCGTTCCCGTTCTTGTCGCCGTTTTCCGCGCCGCGCGCCGCGGAAGCACTGCTCGAGGCGGCGCTCCGCGATGTGCCGCCCGCGGTCGCCGGCAACGCGCTGCTTCCCGCGGATGCATTTCTCGTGTTCATGCGGCCGTTCGTGTACGACGCGAGTACTGGCGGCGATGTGGACCGGCGCTTGCTCGAGGGGCTGAACCTGACGGAGCTGCGCGCCGCGCTCGCGCAGCAGCCTCACGGTACGTCTCAAAATGGACAGGGTTTGTGGTGTCCGCGTTGCGGTGCCACATTCATTCACGGTGACTCGTGCTCGGAGTGTGGCGTACATCTTGTAACGTAGGAGACCGTCATGCGCGCCCTGCCTGTGACTCTAGCTGTACTCTGTCTTGCCGCCTGTGGCAAAGGATCGAAATCCGCACCGCCGGCCGCACCACCGGCCGCCGCTCGCCCGGCGAGGCCCACGGCTCCCGCGGAATACACTGTCATCGTCAAGAGCACCTGGACCAAGACGACGCATCCGTTCGAATACCCGTCCGGCGCGCACTTCTCGGGGATGATCGGCGCGTCGCACAACGCGAAGTACTCGGTTTTCGCCGTCGGTCGCCGGCCCACGCCCGGTCTCGAGCGTCTGTCCGAGGAAGGGAAGCATTCACCGCTCGACACCGAGATCCAGAGTGCGATCGATCAGGGCAACGCGCTGATGGAATTCGAGTCGGGGGGGCTCAAGAACTGGAAGGACTCGATGGTTTCGTCCGTCCGCGTCGATTCCGCTCATCCCCTGGTCGACGTCGTCAACATGGTGGCGCCCAGCCCGGACTGGTTCACCGGCGCCACCAACGTGGACCTCGCCGAGAATGGCGGGTGGGTCGCGCGCAAGACGTTGACGCTGCCCGCCTACGATTCGGGTGGCGATGACGGGAAGACGTACAAGGCGCCGGATCGCGACGCGAATCCGAAGAAGCCCACGACCCGCCTGGCCGACCGGCACTTTGTGATCCATGGGCGCGTCAAGCCCGTGGCGATTCTGATTTTCGTGAGGAAGTCCTAGAAGAGAGAGCCCACGAAACACTCCTAGAGAGTTTTGAGGAATTTCACGAGCGCGTACTTCTCGAGCTCGGTCAGCTGCAGGAATCGATTGCGGGCGCCGAGTGCCTCGCCGCCGTGCAGCTCGATGGCCTGGCGGATCGTGGCGGCGCGGCCGTCATGCAAAAACGTGCTCGCGAAGCGCAGGCCCATGAGCGGCTCGGTTCTGAACTCGGACGGCAAGGCCTGCCCGAGGCAGATATCGGCCAGATCCGGACCCATGTCGTGCAACAGCAGGTCTGTGAACGCTCGCACGACTCGGAAGCGGAGCGCGGGATTGGGATTGGCGCCGGTCACGAGCGCCGGCACGTGACATGACGCGCACCCGACCGACCGGAACAGCAGGGCGCCCCGTGCCGCCGCGAAACTGAGCGGCCCGCGCGGCGGCGGCGCGAGGAAGCGGACGAACGCATCCGCGGCGGCGAGCTGCACCGCCCCGATCTCCGGCTCGGGCAGCGGATCGATCCCAGGGGGAAGCGGCTCGCCACCGATCGTCTGCTCAGTTTGATTGCCGGGATTCGTCACACCCATTTCCATGACGAAGGCGTCGGTATTGAACTCGCGCAGCGTCGCGACTTGCGCTTTGCGACCGAAACGCCCCAGCCGGCCATCGGCGGTGCGGTTCGGACGGCCGGAGATGCCGTCGCCGTTGCGGTCCAGCGGATCCGCCAGCGCGAGAATCTCCGCCTCGGGAACGGCGTCGAGCAGTCCGAAGCCAAAGAGATCGGGGGTGGTGCGATGGCCCGAGTCCGTCGCGGTTGCGGGAATCGGCTCTGACGTCAGATGCATGTACTCGCTGAACGCCGGTGTGAGCTGTTTCTGGATGACCGGACCGCCGACCGCGGCGAGGTCGTCACACTGCGCCGTCCCGTATTGGAAGGTCGTAGCGTGGATCTCGATGTCCTCACCGCCTTCTCCATCGTTGCTCCCGCCACCGCCCACCACTGGTTGCTCATGGCAGGACGCGCAGCTCGTCGCGTTGAACAGCGGGCCGAGGCCCGTTTCCGGTGTGAACTCGGTTTGGAAGACCACACGGCCAATGTCGAATTGGCGGCGCTGCGCACCACTCAGCCCTGGCAGCGGCGTGCCGAGCGATGCCGGAACGATCAGAAACTCAGGGGGGGGCGCCGGCGTGTTCGCGTCAGGCGGTGCAGCCGTGGGTGCGCCGCGCTCGCACGCGCCCAGTCCGAAAATGAGCGTGCATAACAGCGTGTTGCGGGTCGTAAAAAGCATGCGGCCCTCCTGGACCAAATCGAGGGCGCGGGCGCATCATATGAGCCACCGTGGAACAGCGCCGGTCTTATGGGCTTTGTTCGGGAAAACGTGCTTGATTACGGCCATCCGAATCTGAAAGGGAATCGCGTGATCCCAGTTACACTCTGTTTGGCACTTGCCTTTCAAGGTCCTCCGCGCGAGACCACGCGCATCGTCACCGCGCATGAGTGGGCTGCGCGTTTGGGCCACGACATGGGTGACTCGATCTGGCCCGGCTTCCGTCCCGACACGATCCCGGTGCTTTATGTCCTGAACGGGCAGGGCACGCTGCTCCTCGGCTGGCACGGCGACCTGCCGCAAGGGTACCTGCCGATCGAGGGCGTCGCCGGCTCGGGCTGGCAAGCAGCCGCGGACCGCGGCGCGGCGAGCACCGGGACCAATCTCGCCGGCCGTCCCACGGCGCAGGTCGTCGTCAACGACTCCGAAACCATCGCCGCGCTCGTCGGTCTCACGACGCACGAGGCCTTTCACGTCTTCGAAGCGGCATCAAAGAAGGAAGGCCGGCGCTTCGGTCGGGGCGAGAACGCGTTTCTGGTCATGAGCTATCCCGTGTTCGATCCGCAAAACGAATCGGGCATGGCGCTCGAAGGCCGCATCCTCGAGGCGACGGAGCGCGCGACGTCGAAAGAGCGGAAGCGCGCCCTCGCCCGGCAGTTCCTCGCGGTCCGGGAATCGCGCCACCGCGCAATCGGCGCCGAGCTCGCCGAGTTCGAGCAGCTGGCCGAGCTCAATGAAGGGCTGGCCGAGTACACGTTGGTCCGAGTGGTGCAGCTCGCCGCGCGGCGGCGTGACTTCCCCGATCGCGCCGGTGTCGCGAAACTGCAGAGCGGCAAGCTCGTCGGCCTGCACAAGCTCACCGAAGACGTCACGCGCTCGATCCGCTTGCGGTACTACGCGACCGGTCCGGCGCTCGGCTTGCTCCTCGACGCACTCGCAGGACCGGCGTGGAAGACGCTCCTGATCGATGAGAATCTCACAGTGCAGGACGCACTGGCCGATGCATCCGGCTATCGCAGCCAGGAGCTCGCGCTCCGCCGTCAGGCGGAATCGACATTCGTGATCGCGAAGCTCCGCGCGGCGGCCGATTCCGGCGTCGGCCGCCTGCGCGCGTCTCGGCGAGCGCGAATCGATTCCGTCCTCAACGCGCCGGGGGTCCAGCTGGTCGTGACGGTCGAAGGCCGCTACCTCGGCCTGTGCGGGATCGATCCGCAGAATCTGCTGCAGGTCGAGCCCGG
>DASWCE010000104.1:0-1696 GCA_036390255.1 Gemmatimonadales bacterium
GAGAAAACGCAGCCAGTCGGCGGGGGACATGGAGTCGGAACGTGAGTGGAGCGGATGGGATTCGAACCCACGACCCCCTGGTTGCAAACCAGGTGCTCTCCCAGCTGAGCTACCGCCCCGAACGGCGTAATCGTAGGCAGTCGCGTGGGCGGATGCAACCATATCGCCGTCGCTGGTGCGTCGCGCCGCCCGCCTGTATCATCGAGTAGGCCGTTCCATTCCACCCTCGACGCGGGAGCAGTCCATGCGGAAGTCCCTCCTGACGCTGGCCGGGCTGGCGGTCCTCGCGGCCCCGCTGCAAGCCCAGACCACCGACGAGATCATCGCCAAGTATCTCACGAACGTCGGCGGAATGGACAAGATCCAGGCCGTGACGACGCTGCGGCGCACGGGCAAGGTCGTCCTCGGCGGCGGCTTCGAGGCGGGGGTTGTACAGGAAAGCAAGCGTCCGAACAAGCTTCGGCAGGAGTTCGTATTCCAAGGCATGACCGGCGTCAATGCCTACGACGGCAAGACGGGATGGAAGATCGAGCCGTGGCAGGGGAAGAAAGACCCCGAGGCGCTGAGCGAAGAGGAGATGAAACAGATCGTGGAGGACGCCGACTTCGACGAAGCACTCGTCAATTACCGCCAGAAGGGAAACAAGGTCGAGTTCGCCGGCACGGAGCAAGTCGAAGGCACGGACGTCTACAAGCTCAAGGTGACGCTCGCGAGCGGCGACCTCCGGTACTACTACATGGACACAGACCATTACGTGCCGATCAAGATCGACATCAAGCGGATGATCCGCGGCGCCGAGCAGGAATTCGAGACGACCCTCGGTGACTACAAGGCGGTGGCGGGCTGGTACCTGCCGTATTCCATCGAGACGACGCGTAAGGGCAGCGAAGACACCCAGAAGATCACGTTCGAGAAAATCGAGGCCAACGTCCCGGTCGATGACGGCCGCTTCGCCAAGCCGGGGAGGAATTAACCCATGACCGCCCGGTGGCTGCCTATCATCCTGCTCGCGGGGCACGCGAGCGCACAAACGCCCGTGAAGGTGGATTCGGAAACCATCTCCGGTCTCGGCGCGCGGAACATCGGCTCGGCGGCGATGAGCGGTCGGATAGCGGCGGTCGCCGCTGTGCAGGAAGGGCCCCGACTCACCGTCTATGTCGGCGCGGCGAGCGGCGGCGTCTGGAAATCGGTCAATGGCGGCACGACCTTCAAGCCGGTGTTCGACAAGCAACCGGTCCAGTCCATCGGCGCCATTACGATCGATCCGAAGAACCCGAAAGTGATCTGGGTCGGCACCGGGGAAGCCTGGACGCGCAACAGCGTCTCGATCGGCGACGGTATCTACAAGTCCGTGGACGGCGGCGACAACTGGGTGAATGTCGGGCTCCCGGAGTCCGAGCGGATCGCCAAGATCCTGGTGGACCCGACCGAGTCCAACACCGTCTACGCGTGCGTGCCCGGAAAACTCTGGAGCGATAGCGACCAGCGCGGTCTCTACAAGACGACCGACGGAGGAAAGGCCTGGGTGAAGGTGCTGAAGGGTGCCAACGCGTCTACCGGATGTTCGATGGCCTCGCTCGATCCGCAGAACCCCAAGACGATCTACGCCGGGATGTGGGACTTCCGCCGGCAGGGGTGGACGTTCCGCTCCGGGGGCAACGGTCCCGACGCCCCCAGCGGCTCCGGCCTCTTCAAG
>DASWCE010000105.1:0-1953 GCA_036390255.1 Gemmatimonadales bacterium
GGCGTAGTCTCCCTTGTCGAGCGTCAGCTGCAGCTCGGCATTTCGCTCCAGCGATCGAGTGAGATTCGCCGCACCGGCCACGTTGTACTCGACGCGAGACAGCTCGGTCGCGGCCGAGTCTCGCACCACGAGCGCGAAGTCACCGGGCTCGGCGGTCGGCAGCGGCACCGTGAGTCCCGTGGCCGCGATCGCGAGCGGCGCGTCGCTCACCGGGGTCTCCTTCTTGACCGACTGATACTTGTAGGTCCCGTCAAACTGGCGGGCGAGTACCGACACGTAGCTTACGCGGATGCGCGCGAGACGCAGCTTGCGGACGGCGAGCTTCTTGCCGTCGGGACCGACCGCGACGAACTCCACGGCGCGCTCGCTATCCTTCTTCAGATAGCGCAGGTCCCCGTCCGGTTTGTAGCCGACCAAGAACGGCTGGTTCGACACGACCGTGCCCGCCTCCGCGGTGACGCTGCGACCCCCCTCGGCCTCGTACCCTTCCGCGATGAAGCGCAACCGATAGGTGGCCCGGGCAAACCGCTCCAGGCCGAGGTTGAACTGCGCCTCGCCGGCGCCATCGGTCGTGGCGGCCGGCAGCTCGTCCGAGTAGGTCTCCTTGGCCTTCTGCGGGTCGGAGAAGCGGTAGTCTTCGAGCCCTCGCAGGGTGGGGAAGCCGGGCGTCAGCTGCACTCTCGCGGTCACGCGCCGACCGGCGGCCGGCGTCCCGAAGAGGTTCTTGAGGGTGATCCGTGCCGTGAGGCCGTCGGGGGAGACCCATCCGTCCGCCGATTCCGCCGAGAGATGCGCGGCCATGGTCATCCGGTCGGGCTGAAATTCGCGCACGAGCACCGTGACGCTGCCCAGCAGCGCACCGGCTCGCCCGTCCTTCACGATGTACAGCGCGATGGTCCAGGTCCCGGTCGGCGACGTTTCCGACGTGGTGTACTGGATTTCCTCGAATCCCTGCGAGGAGAGCCTGAGCCGTTCTCGCTTTACCTCCAGGCCCCGGGCATCGGAGACCACCGCCTCGAGCGGGATGCCGGCGAGCGGCGTCGTCCAGTCGGCCGGCTTCACGATCACGCCGACGTGGAACGCATCGCCGGGCCGATACACGCCGCGATCGGAAAAGAGGTAGGCGGAGAGCTTGTCCGCCTGCAGCGCATTCGACACGCCGCCCACGTCGAACCGCGAGAGGTCGAGATCTCGATCCTCGCGATCGATCGGGAGGAACGAGAGATCCTCGCCGCGGTGGGCGGAGTACAGCACCGGCGTGCGCTCCCGCTCGAACGACTTGAGGCTCGGGAAGCGCACGTGCCCTTCGGCATCGGACTCCCCGGAGAGCACCGTGAGGCCGTTCTTGCCGACCACATCCACGGTGACGCCCGCCAGCGGCGATCCGGTGCGCAACGACTGCACGAAGACATCGCGGCCGCCGTCCGCGGCCTTTTTGGCCAGCAGGCCGAGGTCGGTGAGAAGGATCAGGCGCCGATCCACCGGTGGGATGCTTCGTTTGGTGATCGAGTCGTAGGACTGGACTGAAAGGAGGAACAGTCCCTTGGGAAGGGTGCCGCCGAACAGGTGGCGACCCACGTCGTACGGCTGGTAGTGTGCCTTGCCGGGCCCGAGCGGTGGGACCGGAATGGTATCGGCCTGGCGGGCGGTGAGGTTCGAGGCGTCGAAGTTGTAGTTGGTGAACTCGGTCGTGCCGAAGACGAGGCTCGTCTGTGTCACCAGGTGCTGCAGCTGATTGGGCACGACGCGGCCCACCTCCACCAGCAGCGCGGGCACGTCGCGGCTGTAGATGGAGATTTTTCGGTCACCGCTCAGGCTCAGGAGTGAGCCGCTTCCCAGGATCTTGATCTCCTTGGGGAACGGCGGGATGACGGCGGTGCGGTCCCAGGTCTCGCCCAGCACGTAGCCACCGAACGAGCGCAGGCCCTTGGTCACCCGGACGTAGATGTAGCG
>DASWCE010000106.1:0-8227 GCA_036390255.1 Gemmatimonadales bacterium
ACTCAGCGTGAGGCCCTGCGGCAAGGCGCCGCCGATCACGCTCCACACCGTGACGCCCCCACCGCCGCTGATCTGCAGCGTGTCGGCATACGTGGCGCCCATGATCCCGTTGGGCCGGGCGTTCGCCGACGTAATCGTGGCGCCGCTTCCGAAGTTGGCGGTGAGCGCGTAGGGGCGGCGCATCGGAACCGAGATCACGGAGTCGGTCGTGGTCGTATCACCAGTCCAGCCGCAGAAGTTGAGTGCTGAATCCACCGGCGTGAGCTGAACCGCCCGGCCATCCGGGACGAAATCTCCCGCCACCAGATTGATGGCTGTGTCCGCCGTGACGCCTCCCCCGCTCGTGTGGTTCGCTTGAAGCTTGAAATCGCGCGCTACGGTCGCTGTCAGGTTCGCGCCCGCGAGACTTCCGGTGATCCCGTGATTGGGGAGGCCGCCATCCGACCAGGAAACGAAATGCCAGCGAGTCCTGCCGTTCGGTGCCACCTGCGGGTCGTTGAGCCCCACCGTGTGGCTCGACCCGTCATCGAGCAGATCGCGGAAGACGCTGAAGCTCGCACCGTCAAACTGGATGACCGCCGCCGAATCGCTGGCACGCACGACCGTCAGCGAGCCGAACCGCAGCCGGAAGGACATCGTGCGATCCGTAATGAGTTGGCGGATCGAGTCGACCGCGACACCCGCAAATGAACCATCGAAGTTTTTCAGCGCCGCGGGGTTGGTGCGGAACACAAACGCCGTATTGCCTTGCGTGCCTGGGTACGGGTCCCCCGCGTCACCCCGATTCGAACAGCCTAGGAACATCGAGGTGGCCGGGCAAAAATTCGAGGATGCTGCAGATGCATCAAGATTGCCGAAGGCGTCAGCCTGGATCAGCTCGAGCCCGTGAATGGAGCCCGTATTCACGGCGTTGCCAGCCAGTTTCGTCGAATCGACGTGCCAGATGATCAATCCCCCGCCGCAGCTAGGTGGGTCGCCCGCGCGATGGCAGTGATAGCGGATCACAGCGCTATCGGACTGCTGTCGCTGTCTGTTTTCCAGCAGGTAATACTCGCCGCGGGGATTCGACCCCTGCACCGCGACGTAAAAGGCGGTGTCGGACAACGGCGCGGCGTCGAAGGTATACGTGCCCGTCGTCGTCAGCGGGGCGATGGTAATCCAGCCAAGCTCGTTGAGGGACCAGGCCTCCATGCGGGAGGGGCTCAGTGGCGTCGTGAAATTGCCCGAGCTCATGAGTCCCCATTCGCCGATGCCTTCGCTCAGGTTGTCGGTGTCGTACAGATCCGGTAGCCCAAATCCGTGCCCGGTTTCGTGAGCCACGGTGCCGATCGGCATGATCTCCGTGGGCGTGCAGGAGCTGGCACCGCCGACGGCGGGTTGCAGGATATAGTCGCTGATCTTGACCTTCTGTCCGGCGTGACCGGGCCAGTCATCTTGCGTTGTGTAGGGTGGCAGCGCAAAGCGATGCGCCCACAGGTGATTCTGCGGCGCGCTCGAGGGACCGCATTCCCCGCCGATCGCCTCGTGCATGAACAGCACCAGCGGAACGAACCCCGTTGTGGAATCGACGTATTGTGAGAAGTCGATCATCGCGTCGAGTTTGGTGAGCGCCTCAATCAACCCGGAGCGCATGCGACCGATCGCCTCGAAACTCCATACTCCGTTACAGTTCGTTGAGCCGTACGGATTCGACGCCTGGCACGTCGCGCTCGTGCCACCGGCATAGTAGACCTCGTTGCTGTCGAGTGTCGTGTAGCCGTACGTCGTGCCCTGGATGTCGAACACGCCATTCGACATCTCCCGGTAAAACGACCGGTACGTGTACGGTCGACCCGCCGGCGGCGTCGTTGCAAACAGCACGGCATCATAGTCGGCGGCGACGAATGCTGGCGCGGGCGAGTCTTTGTAGCGAAACAGAATGGCCGGCACTTTGAGGATGCCGCTGACGACCGTCGCCGACGCCCGGGAGCCGGCCTGAGCGAGCGGCGCGGCACCCGCCACGGCGGCGGACGCGTTCAGCTCGCTGAATCGTCCCGCGGCGCGCAGCCGAGCGCGCGTCGCGCGGACGGCCCGAGCCCGAACCCGCCAGACACCATCCTTTCGAAAATCGAATCCCGGAATCTCCCAGCGAGGGTGCCGCCGATCTTGCGCGTGTGAGACCTGCGGAAGCAGAGCGCACAGCAAGGCGCCGACGCCCAGGTATCGGACGAGATGTGGCACCACTAGAAACCTCCGGGAAGGAACGGCGTAGAGCCCCTCGACCACCGCAATCTAGGGTACTAGTCCGAAACCCCGAAAGGCTGTGCCAGGTCTCACATTGAGCCTTGCCAATTCGGGATCGCAGGGCTAAGCTGTACCACCGCCTACCCATAGGAACCGAGGCTTCGTGCGCACAGAGACCCTGCAGCACATCGCGCTGTTCGACAAGTGTAAGAACTTCACCCGGGCGCGCGAGGTCCAGGCTGCGGGGCTGTACCCCTACTTCAAGCCGATCTCCCGCTCCGAAGACACCGTCGTCGTCATCGAAGGCCAAGAGCGGGTCATGATGGGGTCAAATAATTACCTCGGCCTGACCCACCATCCGGAAGTCCTAGCCGCCGCACGGGCGGCACTCGAGCGCTACGGCTCCGGGTGCACCGGCAGCCGCTTCCTCAATGGGACGCTCGACTTGCACGAGCAGCTCGAGACCGAGCTCGCCGAGTTCTTTCGCAAGGAATCTTGCCTCGTCTTCTCAACGGGCTATCAAGCGAATCTGGGCGTCATTTCGGGCCTGGTGGGACGTACCGACGTCGTCTTCCTCGACAAGCTCGATCATGCGTCGATCGTCGATGGCGCCAAGATGTCACACGGCGAAACGGTGCGTTTCAACCACGGCGACTTGGCCGGTCTCGAACGCAAGCTCCAGAAGCTCTCGGAAGGCACTGGGGCGATGGTCATCGTGGACGGCGTCTACTCGATGGAAGGCGACATCGCCGACGTCCCCGGACTGCTCAAGGTCTGCCAGAAGTACGGCGCGGCACTCGCCGTCGACGACGCGCATTCGGTCGGCGTCCTCGGCCCCAACGGGGACGGCACGGCGGCGCACTACGACCTGGTGGACGAAGTCGACTTGATCGTCGGCACGTTCTCGAAGTCGCTGGCGTCGATCGGCGGCTTTGCGGCAGGGTCGGAAACCGTCATCCACTATCTGCGCCATCACTCGCGGCCCTTGATCTTTACGGCCGCGCTGCCGCCCTCCAACACGGCCGGCGTGCTCGCCGCGCTGCACGTGCTGCAGCGCGAGCCGGAGCGGCGCGAGCAGCTGTGGCGCAACACGCGCCGCCTGCAGGACGGCATGCGCTCCCTCGGCTTCGAGATCGGTCCGACGGAGACGCCCATCATTCCGGTGCTGATCGGTCCGCTCGACAAGACCTTCCTCTTCTGGCGGAAGCTGTTCGACGCCGGCGTGTTCACGAACCCAGTGGTGCCGCCCGCCGTCGCACCATCGCAGTGCCGGCTGCGCACCAGCCTGATGGCGACGCACACGGCCGAGCAGATCGACCTCGCCCTCGAGGTCTTCGGCCGCCTCGGAAAAGAGCTGGGGGTCATCTGACCGCAGTGGAGATCGTGCCCGTCTCAGACGGGCGCGGTCTCGATCGCTTCATCGCCTTCCCGTACAACCACTATCGCGATGATCCGCTGTGGGTCCCACAGCTGCGCCGCGACATACATACGCTGCTGTCCCCGTCTAAGAACCCGTTCTTCCAGCACGCCGAAGCTCAGTACTTTCTGGCGAACTCGAATGGCCGGGTTGTCGGCCGGATCGGCGCGATCAAGAACGACATGCACAACCGCGAGCACCACGATCGCGTCGGATTCTATGGTTTCTTCGAATCAATCAACGATCAATCCGTAGCGAACGCGCTCTGGGACACCGCCGGCGCGTGGCTCAAACAGCGGGGCTTCGACACGATGCGGGGGCCGATGAGCCCGTCGGTCAATGACGAATGCGGCCTACTGATCGCGAACAACGGCACGCCGCCGTCGCTCATGATGCCCTACAACTTTCCGTACTATCAGACGCTGCACGAGCGCTATGGCTTTACGAAGGCGAAGGACCTACTCGCGTATGAAGGCGGCGGCCCGCAGGTGGCGCCGGAACGATTCGTCCGGCTCGCGCAGCGCGCCGCCGAGCGCCGCGGCATCAAGCTCCGTTCGCTCGACATGAAGCGGTTCGACGCCGAAGTGGAGCTGATCAAGGCGCTCTACAACAGCGCCTGGGAGAAGAACTGGGGGTTCGTGCCGCTGACAGAGGCGGAAATCGATCACCTGGCGAAGCAGCTCAAGCCGATCGTGGTACCCGAGCTCGTGATCTTCGCCGAGCTGGAAGGAAATATCGTGGGATTCGGCGTGGGATTGCCCGACTTTAATCTCGCGCTGCTGCACAACCGCTCGGGCCGGATGTTCCCGGGCATCCTCAAAGTGTTGTGGTATTCCCGGAAGATTCATCGCGCGCGGATTCTGCTGCTCGGGGTGGTCCCGGAATTCCGCGGCCGCGGTGTCGACGCGCTGTTGTATCAGAAGGTGTGGGAGAATTCGGTCAAACACGGCATGCCGCGCGGCGAAGCTGGTTGGATCCTCGAGGACAACGCCCTGATGAACAAGTCCGCGACCCAACTCGGCTTCCGCATCTCCAAGACCTACCGCATTTACGACACAGCGCTGTGAACGTCTTTGTGACCGGTGGCACCGGCTTCGTCGGTGCTCACCTGGTCAAGGCACTCTGTGCGCGCGGTGATCGCGTCACCGCGCTGGTGCGTCGGCCTGCGCTCGCGCAACAACTGGGCTGGAGTCCAGACGTGCGGCTGATACCCGGGGATCTCGACAACGACGCCGCCCTGCGCGAGGGAAGTTCCGGCGCGGATGTCGTCTACCACGTCGCCGGGAAAATTGCCGCGCGGAATGCCGCGGAGTTCATGGCCACGAACCGCGACGGCACGGCGAACGTGCTCGAGGCCGCGCGCGATGGCGGTGTCGGGCGGCTGCTCTTCGTCTCCTCGCTCGCAGTGGCGGGTCCCACGACCCTCGGTCATCCGATCGACGAGAGTCGTCCGCCCGCCCCGGTCACCGCCTACGGGCAGTCCAAGCTCGCCGCCGAAGTCCTCGTCCACGCGATGCCGCCGTCCCTGCCCTGGACCATTGTCCGGCCGCCCGTCGTCTACGGTGAATGGGATCGTGGGACCCTGAAGATTTTTCAGCTCGCCCGGCGCGGCGTGGTGCCGGTCTTCGGTGACGGCTCGCAGGAGCTATCGGTCATTCATGCCGAGGATCTGGCCCGGGCGCTGATCGCCGCGGCCACTTCACCCGCCTCGGCCGGTCGCGTTTATTTCGCCGCGCACCCGGTGATAACGACGAGCCGGGCGTTGGTCCTCGCGGCGGCCCGGGCACTCGGCCGCGGCGCCCCGCGCATCGTCCCGGTGCCGCCGGTGATCGCGCGCGGCGTGCTCTGGGCTGTCGGGACTCTTGCGTATCTGGCGGGGCGCGCCACCTTGCTGTCGGCCGACAAAAGCAATGAGTACCTCGCCCCGGCATGGACGTGCCGGAGCGAGGCGTTGACGCGCGACACGAACTGGCAGGCGCAGATCGACCTCGAAACCGGCTTGCGCCGGGCTGCGAATTGGTATCGGGAGGTGGGATGGCTCTGAAGCCACTGTGGCGCGAGTACACCGCCGTCGACATCGCCACGGCCGCCTATATCGCGATCGCGACCGGTGCGGTTCTGCTCTCCTTCCGCGGTGACGGGATTCCGGGGTGGCCGTGGATCCTCAGCGCCCACACCCTGATCGTCGCCCTGGTGCTGCTGGCACCGCGGGCGCGTAACGCGGGCCCCATCGGCCGGTTTCTCGGCGACTGGTATCCGATGCTGTTGCTCCCCGCCCTCTACGGCGAAATCGGTATACTCACGCTCAGCGCGGGATTCCAGAACGACTTGCTGATTCAGCGCCTGGAGACCTGGGTGTTTGGGTCGCAGATCTCCTATCGGTGGATTCGCGAGTCACCCAACCAGGTCCTGTCGTGGGCCCTGCACGCCTGCTACCTCGCGTATTACCCGATTCTGTACACGTCGCCCTTCGCGCTCTGGATGGTCGGGCGGCGTGACGCCTCGCGCCACACGATTTTCGCCGTGATGGCAACTTTTTACCTGTGTTACGTTGCCTTCCTCTTCTTCCCAGTCGCCGGACCGCGGTATGCATTTGATGGCGCCCACAACGTCGCGACCGAGGTCGGGCCGGCACGGTTTGCCGCGTGGCTCTTGGACCGTGGAGACTCGTGGGGCGCGGCCTTCCCGTCGTCGCACGTGGCCGCGTCCGTCGTCGCGACAGGCATGGCGTTGCGCTATTGGCGTGCGCTCGGCCTGTTGCTGCTGCCGTTTACTGCCGGACTGATCCTGGCCGTGGTGTACGGGCAGTTCCACTACGCCGTAGATGCGCTGGCCGGGTTGATGGTGGCCGCGATGATGCTGGGGATCATGCAGACCGCAGAAGCCACTGCGCCGCAACGCCTGGCGGTGGGCGACTACGGGGTGGAGCCGGGCAGCAGCGCTTAGTGCGCCATGTGCATGTGGCCCATCTCCAACGGCATGCCGACGACCGGCTTGCCCACGGGGCCCATGAAGTGCCGCAGATCCTTTTGGTAGAGTGAATCGCTCGGATCGGTAGCGGGCCAGATCGCGTCGCGAGCGGGGATGAACAACCCGCCGACGACTCCCATGCCCCCGTCAGGAATCGGGTCCCCCGTCGAATTCTCATAAATCACGCGCACGCGATAGCGGTGCGACGGCGTGATCCGCATGCCGAGTCCCTTCAGACTGTAGAGCTTCCCGACCGGCACGGCGCTGGCTGCGCCGGGCGGCGCCGGAGCGGGTTCCCCGTGCCACAGCAGCGTGCCGGTTGTCGCATCCCAAAACTCGATGGTCCGTCCGTAGGCATGCATGTGGCCACCGATGACAATCAGCTTGCCTGGAACCGCGGGGCTTCCTTCATACGAGCGTTCGCTGCGGCCCGGCGGCAAATCGAACGACTTGTCACCGAGCGGGAAAGCGACATCGAGTTGCCAGGGAAGCACAGAGAACAAGGGCCACGGCCGATGATCCGGTACATAGTTGAGAACGAGCCGGACTCGAACGCCCCGATATCCGACATTCGTGGGATTGTGCACCATCGCATTGGCGAGAATGCGCTGGCCCGCGCGAATGCGCGATCCGAACAGCAGCCAAGGGAACCGAATTTCGCCGGTCTCCATGCCGGAGGCGAGGATCCGCCGAGCGATCGGCAGAAAGAGCTCTCGTTCGCTTGGATCCATGACGTTCATGTGATGCAGCAAGACCCTCGGCAACTGGCGACCCTTCTCATCGACGAGCTCGGCGTGCAATGCGTAAATCGATCCATCAATCGGAAACTCTGCGACGGACGCCGGCTCATCCACGACGGTCCCCGCCGGCAAATCCACCGGGGGCAGCTCGAGCGTCAGCTCACCACGTTTCGAACCAGGCGTGATCGTGGCGCGCTCGAGCGCGCTCCAATAATCGTTCGGCACGCCCCGACCAGCGGCAGCGGGACGGGTCGGCATCGCGCCAGCTGCTGAGCCGGCAACGACTACACGGAGTGCAGCCAGGACCACGATCAACCGTGGACGCATCGGGAGGTCTCCTACCGAATCAGGTGTTCCGCTACAGCTGCAAGTTTGGAAAAGGGAACGCCATCGAGAGCGACACCGGATGGGACGGCGACGTCGAGGCGTTCTAATACCGTCGGCATCAGATCTACGGTACGAAGACCCGAGTCGGGAAGAGCCACGCTGGCCGCGATCGGGACTTCCATATGTTCCGCAGTGAGACTACCGTGGCCCGCCCGATGCTCGGGGATTTCCCAGGGACCCCGGAAATCGGCCCCCGGCGCGGCTGCCAGGACGAGATCCCCGGCGCGCTGGGTCCCAAAGAGCTGGAGCAATTGGCGCGGGGCGTCGGGCACGTCAGTTTCCATCGTTCGCGTCAGGAGCTCTCGATCGTCGAGTTCTCGATACCCGCCGAGGCCCAGCGGATCGCCACCCTGGGGTTCGTAGCGGACTAATCCCATCGACTCGGTCAACAGCGCGCGGGCATTTTTGGTTCGGACGACAATGCCTTCGCCGTCCCTCGCCCCCCCCCCCCCCCCCCCCCCCCCCCCCCCCCCCCCCCCCCCCCCCCCCC
>DASWCE010000107.1:0-6873 GCA_036390255.1 Gemmatimonadales bacterium
AGATGGAGGTGGCGACCATGGCCGAGTTCGAGCGCATGATGCAAGGGGGTGGCCAGAACAGCGAAGACATGAAGGAATTCGAGAGCATAATGAAGGGGTATCACGATCTCGTCGACCACGGTCGGCGCGAGATCTACAAGATTGAGGCGTGACCAGCGGCACCCATGATTGCAATGAGCCATCGAGCATTACGCCCGTACCCGATGTGCATCGCGTTCGCCGCTCTGAGCTCCGCAGCCAGGGCGCAGGCCCCGCTGCACCTGGAGAGTGACGTGGGGTGGTCTCACGGGTCCGTCTCAAACGCCGCGCTGGACGCGCGTCTCGCGGCGGCGGCGCTCCAGTACCGTAGCTATGCTCCGATCCCGCGAATCGCATTTTTCGATCTGGCCTATCCGAAGGACTCGGCCGAGGCGGCAGCGATGAATGGCTACGCGGTGCTGGTGGTGACGGCGGTCGTGCAGGACAGCACCGAGCTTCCGCTGCCGCAGGTCTACGTCCGGTCCGTCAATGGGGATCGCGAGCTTCCGCTCGTCGCACGTATTGCTTCGTGGTTGCCTGCATCAGATACCATCGTCCGCCCGACGTTCGGGAGGTTTCGTCTTGACGCGTGTTACCTACTTCCCATCGCGGCGCGGGCTTCACAAGGTGATTTGCTCGTCGATTTTGCCACCCACCGACAGGGGTTTCGCCTGATACACTTCGCCGGTGACGTACCGGAACCAGTACGACGTCTGCGGTTCACAGGCACTTCGGCGGAGCAGCCAGCCGCCTCCACCGTCTGGGCGATGGTCCAGCGCGAGTACCCCGACTTGGCTGCAGCGCTCGTCCCAAGACACTAGGAGGGTGCAGAGGCCGCCGCCTAACAAGCGAGGGAAGCGGAGTGTTGTGCCCCTGACGGGGCACGGACTGTCGTCCGCTACTTGCGCCGGCGAGCGAGTCGCCCGCAGCTTAAGCGCGATCCGTTAGGCGGCTCCTACCTTCTTCGGAGGGACGGGCAATGCCTTCACTCTTCGACCCCACGGCCCGAGACGCCGTCCTCGAGCGCGTTGGCGGTTTGACACCGGATCGCAAGGCCCTCTGGGGACGCTTCACTGCGCCGGAGATGGTCTGCCACGTGAGCTGCGGGCTGCGCCAGGGTCTGGGGGAACTGGAGACCGCACCCCCCGCGGGCCCACTGGCATATGCCCCCCTCAACTGGCTGCTGATCCATGTGCTCCCATGGCCCAAAGGCAGGGGACGGAGCCCGCCCGAGTTTCTGGCCACGCGGCCAACGACGTGGCAGGCAGACGTGAGCCGGCTGCGCGACCTGATTCGGCGCTTTGCTGATCGTGGACCCGCCGCTGCGTGGCCAGCGAGTCGTGTCTTTGGCCGGATTTCCGGACGGAGCTGGGGTGTCTTGCAGCACAAGCACCTCGATCACCACCTGCGGCAGTTCGGGGTGTGATCGCCGTTGCGGGTGCACGAGCCGCCTAACAAGCGCTTGCAGCTGACGGGCGGCGATCGCTTTAAGGGAACCCAGAGTGCTGTGCCCTGGCGAGCACCGACTGTCGTTCCGCACCCTTGCGCCGGCGCGGGCGAGTCGCCCGCTCACCGGGTTCCTCGGGATCGACCTGCTTCGTCGCGACCATGCGCATGAGGTCGAGTTCGTCACCATCATGTGGTTCGCGTCCTTAGCAGCGGTGCGAGCGTTTGCCGGACCCGACTACGAGGCGGCGGTGGTACCGCCCGCTGCGCGGGCCCTGCTCTCACGGTTTGACGCTCGGTCTGCGCACTATGAGGTTCAGGAGCGACGCGCCGCATGAACGAGTCAAGCGCTTGAAGCTGACGGGCGGTTATCGTTCCACAGGAATCGGCGTGTTGTGCGCTGACGGGCACCAACTAACGTTGAACAACAGTTGCACCGGCGGGCGAGTCGCCCGCAGCCTAAGCGCGATCCGTTAGGCAGCCGGCTCCGCCCGAGGATAGTGAGTTCATGCAGGATGTCCCAATCGAGGTCCGACGCGGCGCGCTCCGCCTGTCCACCGACCGTCAGCACCTCGATCACGCTGCCGTACTCGCTCTGCTTCGCACGACCTACTGGGGCGGTTCGCTGACACCCGAGGTACTCGCCCGGGCACTTCAGAATTCCATCTGCTTCGCTGTTTTCGACGGTCCAACGCTGATCGCTTTCGGGCGGGCCGTCACCGACCTCGCGACCTACGCCTATTGGACGGACGTGGTCGTTGCCGAGACCCATCGCAGACGGGGCATCGGCACATGGTTATCTGAGACAATGTTGGCCCACCCCCAGCTTCAGGGACTCCGGCGAGTCAGCTTGCTGACACGCGATGCGACGCGGCTCTACGCGAAGCTGGGCTTTACACCGAGTTCGGGATCGCTCACCTATATGGAGTACCGTGAAGGTGGCCCCGGTTCCCAAACGCCGCCTGCCTAACAAGCGCTTGAAGCTGCCGGCGCCCGTTTCTGGGGCGAATTGCGTTTGTGCGCTGCCGAGCTCCGTTGTAGTCTCAATCATCGTGGCGCCGGCGCGGGTCGGCGCCTCAGGTTAAGGCCAGTCCGTTAGGCAGCACGCGTACGACGTCGCCCACTCCAGTTCAGGAGGCCCCATGGCTCACCGACTCAGCCGGTTCTCAATCGGTCAGACTGCCAAGGTGCTAGGTGTGCTCTATCTCTTGATGGGCCTCATCTTCCTCCCGTTCTTCTTCATCGCAGCCGCCCTGTCGCCCAAACAGACAGGGTTTGGTGTGGGATTCGCCTTGGTACTGCCCGTGCTCTATGGAATCATTGGGTTCGTTTGCACCGCCATAGGGTGTGCCCTCTACAACTTTGTCGCTCGCTTGGTTGGGGGCATTGAGATCCAGCTCGACAGTTCGGGACCGACTGTTCAGTCAGGGTTGCGGCCGGCCGCTCGGACATAGCGCAGTCTAGACTGTCGCTCAAGGGTTCGTGTAGGGCGCCTTTCCCTCCACCGTCAGCCGCACCGGGTGCCCGAACCACGGGTGTCGCTGGTCGCGCGGCAGGTGCGCTGTCGCCGGCGCACCGTACATCTTTTCCAAGGTCGCCACGACGTCGCCCATCGTCGCCTCCGGCGCGACCCATCCGTCGTGGATGTCCGGGAAGTCAAGTTTACAGTTCTCGCACTTCTTCCCGCTGGCGAAGCGAATGGGGCACCAGAAACTCTCGACGTTGCGCAGCATTTCCGCGCCGAGGGCGTACACGCCGGTCATCCAATCACAGTACAGGCACCAGATCAGGTCGTGTCCCACCAAGCCGTTGAACTTCTGGCGGCTGACGTTCACCCAGTCCGCGTGGCGGTATCGCGGCAGGCCGACGAGCGGCGTGAGGATCGGGTAGATGCACAGTTCCGCCACGCGTATGAAGATGAAGCAGGGGAGGGCGGCCGCGGTCACCCAGAGAGCGATGTGGTTGTTGAGCCGTCCGACGGTGCGGTTGAGGAACGTGACGATGCGCGGCCCGTTCACGTGCTGGCGGTTGGCAAGTTCGTGGGCGAACATCCAGACCAGCATCCCCAGCACCTGCCCGACGATCGATCCCACCACGCCGCGCCAGCCGAGGACGATTCCCAGGACGGTGGGGGGGATCCACGTAAAGAGGGAAACGACAAGGTCTAGCCCCGGGGCGCGGCAGAGCCAAGCGCCGATTCGGGTCCCGGCGGCGCCGAGTCGGGGGATCAGGTGGAGGAGGCCCGCGAAGCCGGCGATGCCGACCAGGGTGGACGCCGCGATGAGCAGCAGTGGGATCATCCTGTCATCATACGAATTTCAATCGGCGCCGCCAAAGTACAGTGGGGTGAGTGAGCCGTCCAGGCACCCCAATGTGGGGGTCGGTGGCGCGGCGCGTTGCGCCGGCCACCCAAGGCGCGCAGCTTAAGCACGGTCCGTTCCCGGCGACATATCGGTCGCCAGGATGGGGTTCCAATACCGGATCGGGAGATGTCGGATGGCTTCCATTCATCGAGAGATAGGGATCGAAGCCCGCCCAGAGGCCGTGTGGGAAGCGCTTCGGGATGTGGGAGCGATCCATCAACGCCTCGCGCCAGGATTCGTCACCGACGTGCATCTGGAGGAAGGGGCTCGGGTCGTGACCTTCGGGAATGGGATGGTCGCGCGGGAATTGATTGTGGATGTCGACGACCAGGCTCACCGGTTAGTGTGGTCTGTGGTCGGTGGTCGCATGACCCACCACAACGCTTCCGCCCAGGTGTTCGCGGACGGGGTTGGTCGCAGCCGTTTCGTCTGGATCGCCGACTTGTTGCCTCATGAGCTCGCGCCCGCCATCGCCGAGATGATTGAGCAGGGACTCGCGGTCATCAAGCGCACGCTGGAGACCGCCGAGCGTGGTTAAGCGACCCTCGCCGGGACCGTTCTAGAACTGGTTCAGATCTTTGATGGGAGCGGGTGACACCATGACTGAAGTATCAGCGGCGGTTGGCGGGTTTCTCGGCATGCAGGGCGCGGCAATGCTCACCAGTCTAAGCGACGGCCCTTGACCACACTCGCTCGCACCCTCCGAGGTGGCTGCCGTAGTGTTGTGCCCTGGCGGACACGCACTATCGTTCAACGACACGGCGCGCGGAACGTCCTGCAGCCGCTGGAGGCATCCCCGACATGAGTGAACCCGTCTTCATCCTGGCTCTGACAATCGCCGCTACCACGATGGTACTGGTGGCGAAGGCAATCGCCGGGGCAATAGCCGGACGTGGAGGCTCGCGATCCGAGCTCGCCCAGATCAAGCAGCGAGTGGAGCAGCACGCCGCCGCGCTGGACGACGCCCAGACCACCTTGACCGATCAGTCAACTCAGCTCGCAGAGCTTCAAGAACGCCTCGACTTTGCCGAGCGACTATTGGCCCAGGCTCGGGATCGCTCAGCGTTGGGGGCCGGGGAAAAGCGCGGATGAGCGCCGTGGGAAACGCGGTCCGTTAGGCCGCCGCCACACACCACGGGCTCGTGTCCAAGCGTCGCCTTCTACTCGTCGCGGTCGGTGTCGCGGTTGGCGTTGTCGTCCTACGCCGACTGCGCACGCCCAGGTCCATCTCCGAACAGCCTGCACCACCACCGGCCGTGGAGCCGCGCAAGCCAGCGCTTCAGGCAGACGCCGAAGGGCACTATGTCCCGGGCTATGGCTTTTCGGTCGGTCGTTTCCAATTCACCGGTTTCAGCCTTCGTCCGGAGGCTCTCGTCACATTCGCCCAACGGACCTCCGGTGTTGAGCAGCCGGCGCCCTGCCTGGAGGCTACCATCAGTGCTGTTACGATCCACCTCCGCTGTGACTACCCTCAGGTGGGTATCGTCACGATCGAAGGCAGGTTTCTCACGCGATTGGCGACGAACCGACTTGATACCCCGGCCGTGTCTGCGGTCGTGACGGTTCGTACTGGGAGCGGAGAGGTCTTGTATAGCGCGCGGGACTCGTTCGTATGGAACCCGGGCGGCTAGGGGGAGACAGCGGTACGCCCTTCAATGATCACTGTTCGACCCGCCCAACCGCGGGACGCTGCCGCGTGGCTCCAGTTGCGCCGCACCCTTTGGCCCGAGGGCTCCGAAGCGGAGCACCGTGAAGACATCGACCGCTTCTTTGCGGGCGACGCGCGGGAGCCGCTCGCAGTCCTCCTCGCTGAGGATGGCGCAGGGTGCCCGGTCGGACTCGCCGAGCTCTCGATTCGCGGGTACGCCGAGGGCTGCGGGAGCAACCGTGTAGCGTACCTCGAGGGATGGTTCGTCGTGCCGAAGGCTCGTCGCAGCGGTGTCGGCCGGGCGCTGATCGTGGCGGCGGAGGAGTGGGGACGTTCGCAGGGCTGCAGTGAATTTGCGTCGGACGCGCAGCCGGACAACGAGGTCAGTGCCGCCGCCCACCGCGCGCTCGGGTTCATCGAGGTCGGTCTTGTGCGGTGCTTCCGGAAGGATCTGTAGCGGGGGGCTGCCGCACGCCGCACCTTAGGCGCGATCCGTGAGACGGCGGCACGTTCAAGCAAGGTGCCGCATGACAGGCGTCTGAAGCTAACGGGCGGTGATCGCCGTAAGGGATGGCGCCATGACCTTCAAGCCCGCGATTTGGTACCCGATCGCCGTCGTGCTGAGCGTCTTCAACTTGGTCAGTGTCGCGATCGTGGCCGAGCCGTGGCATGCTACGATTCACGCGGCGCTCGCGCTGGGGTTCGGGTTATGGGCCCAGCGGCTGCGGCAGCGCCCGGGCCGGAGCGAGCTCCCGGCCCGGCTCGAAGCGCTCGAAGCCGAGCTGGACACGCTGCAGCAGCAGCTGAGCGAGACGCAGGAGCGCTTGGACTTCGCCGAACGGCTGCTGGCGAAAGGATCGGCAACGCGCCGAGCGGACCCACAGCGCTAGAGTTCTAATTCAGGCGGCGAGGTGACGGCCAGCTCCTTCAGCGACGCTGTTGGTGAGGTCGGCGGGACGTGGGTGACCTGTCGGCCGCCGTCGCCACAACTAGCCGACGTCCCTGACAGTTGCGCTGGGGGACGGATCACCTATCCTTTCGTGGCGACCCATGCGGGTACTCAACCTCCTCGTAAGCTCCAGTCTTCTATTGGCGTGCCAACGCCCGATCGAGGTGCGCGGGCTCTACGTCCACGACCACGAGGGGAACCTCGTCCCTTGCGACCTACCCACCACCATCTGGCACGTCAGTGATGCCACACTCGCCACGCGCTACAGGCTCAACGCCACGAGCCCGTACCAGCGCCTGTTCGTTCGCCTCCGTGGAATTCGGGAGGATTCTGGCAGCATCTATTACAGCCGACACTACTTTCTCGTCGACCAGATTCTCGAGGTCCGACCGACGCGAACCGGGGAGTGCCCGAGCGCTGCAGCCTCATTGTCCTCAGTGATGCCGTGA
>DASWCE010000108.1:0-3439 GCA_036390255.1 Gemmatimonadales bacterium
GGCTCAGCCTACGGAGGTTCGAATCCTCCCGCCCCCACCTCGCTCCAGAGGCCCGGGCTAGAATCGACCCGAGCGCCCTCTTAGCTCAGCTGGTAGAGCACCTCCATGGTAAGGAGGGGGTCGACGGTTCGAGTCCGTCAGAGGGCTCTGCTTCATCGCTGCTAATCAGCGCATCACCGATGACTGGCTAGATTTGCAGATGGGAGGAATGCGAATTGGCTAGATGCACAGCTCCAGTACGGGGCCATCGGACAGCGAGCGGAGCAGCGGCCTGCCCTGCATGCGGTGGCCGCTACAGGGGCTACGGCGGCTATGGGTCGTACTCCTATCCGTCCCACCCCCCGTTGGAGAGCAGCCGGGGTGGTGTCCGGAGCAGCGTCGGCGGGTCCGGCAGCAGCGGAAGGCCAAGATGGTCGCGAGTCGGTTCGGCCGTGGCGTACACACCTGCCGAGGTGCGGGCACTCACGCCGGTTCGCGAGAGCGTCGAAAAGCGAGCGCTCCTGCCTGACCTTCGGGACGTCTTTCTCTGCCATGCGTGGGACGACCGGAGAGGGCCCGCAAAGGAACTGCACGATCTGCTCGAGTCACTCGGTGTTTCGGTCTGGTTCAGCGAGAAGGACGTCGTCCTCGGCTCGCCATTGCTGCGCGAAATCGACAAGGGACTGGCGAAGTCACGAGTCGGGATCGTGCTTGTGACCCCCGCGCTGCTGCGCCGCCTACAAGGAGAGGGAATCGCCGACAAAGAGCTATCGGCACTCCTAGCACGCGACCTGCTCGTTCCCGTCGTGCACGACACGACATATGAAGCTCTCCGCGAAGTCAGCCCTCTGCTCGGCTCGCGAAGCGGCCTGAACACTGCAGAAGATGCGATGGCAGATGTCGCGGGCAAGCTCGCCGAACTGGTCGCCCTCTAGCCTGTCCAGCAACCGCACTGCAAATTGCGGAGGACAACGGCATGCAGCGGACGTCGCTGTGCGCCGCCGCTGATGCTGGTCGTTACGCCCCACTGAAACGTGCATCGCCGCAGTCGCACACGAACGGCACCCGCCGTAACACCTGATTAGCCCGCACGAAACGCGTTCGCCTCTCGAGACTCCTAGCTTCAAGCGGCCCAGGTCAATCGTTCCCGGTCGGGATCACCGTGGCCGGCTCGACCATCAGCAAGACCGTGCGTCCGTGCGCGCGCGGATGGTGAAGGACGCCACGCGGGATCGTCACGCCCTGGTGCACACCAAGGACGAATGGCTCCCGCCCCTCCACCTCGAGCTCGAGCTTTCCCTCGAGCACGAGAAAGAACTCGTCTTCGTGCTCGTGGCTGTGCCAGTCGACGAGCTCGCCCTCGATCACGGCAAGTCGGACGACGGAGTCATTCACGCTCGTGAGCGTCTGATTCACCCACGGCTCATACCCCGCGCCCTCTGCGGCGACGTCGATCTGCGCAAGCTGACCGTACTTGTCGTCATATCTGATGTCGTAGTTCTGCATACACACCTCCCGGTTGCTCTTGATTGGTTAGGGGAAACGAATCGTCGGGGCATCAGTTCCTGGGTGTCGGTGTTCGGCGAGGCGGGTGAACACGTTGCGTGCTTCCCGGGAGCGCACGCCGCTGCTCAGTCGATCCAGGCTGGGTCTACGAAGACGCCGTCGCCGCCGTCTGGGCGATCGGAGCCGATGGCGATCAGCTCGAGGCCGTCGTCTCCGGCTTCGAACGCCCGCACCGTTGCGGGGTTGACGCGAACGACATCCCAGCAGCGGAGCTCGCGGATCTCGTCGTCGAGTCTGACTTGTCCGGAGCCGCTGATGACGACGTAGGCCTCCTCCTGTTCGCGGTGGCTATGCGCCGAAGGTGAGCGGACGCCGGGGCTATACCGCAGATAGGAGATGCCAAGGTGCTTGGAGTCGAGGTGCTTGCGCGCGAACCGCCCCTCGATCCCGGGCGCGCGCTCGCCCATAGAGTCCTCGACCTCCTTTTTCAGGTTCACGATCGAATACGCGCTCATCAGTTCTCCTCTCTAGTGGGTCAGTGTTGGGTACCGGCCGGCAGGCGATACGCCGGAGCACACCCGGCCTTCAAGCTCGCTTCGCTGCGGTCGTCGAAGGGCGTTTGAGGTGGTCGCCTTGACATCGGCTTCGCCGCGTTGTGTCACCGCGATGGGCGGCCGTCAGAGGATCCCCGCCATCCCTCGGCGCATCAGGTGGCCTCTGACGCGGCCTGCAGCGGCGGGGATTTCGTCGGCAAGAGGGGGTCGGGTATCCGGTTTCCGAGTCGAAGGAAACCGGCTCCGGTCAGTGCCAGCGCGAAGGCGCCGCCCCACCAGATGGTGTCGGGTGACGTTCCGAGCAGCACGCCGCCGACCGCGGGGCCGAGAGCCACGCCGACCATGAAGCTGAGCTGGTAGAGCGACATGTAGCGGCCGAGCAGATGCGGCGGCGCGATTTCCGCGACTAGCGGGCCGAGCACGATGAACTGGCCACACTCAGCGATCGCGATCAGGATCGCGACGCCGGCCAAGACGGTGGTAGCGGCGAGCGTCGAGTGCGTGAGCGTTGCGAGCAGGACCGCGAGCAGGCCGACTGCGAATATGGCGCTGGTGGCGAACAAAGCGTGAGTGCGGCGCATCCGCGCCACCACCCGTGTCGCCGGTACCTGCGCTACGACGATGAAGAAGGTGTTGATGAAGACGACGACACCGATCTCACCGGCCCCGACAGGTGTATGCGCCACCGCAAACGGCGGGAGGATGTTGGAGAAGAACGCGCCGCCGATCATCACAAGCGCGAGGTTGCCCGCGATCAAGGCGAGCAAGAGCCGATCCCGAGCAACGGCTCGGAAACCCTGTGCGTCCTCGCTCGCCGACGGAGCATCCGCGAGGCCAGGATCCGGGATCCAGACGAGCACAACCAGCGCGAAGACGACGAACGTGACTGCGTCGAAGAGGTAGAGGCCCTGGAACGCCTGGAGGTGATGATGGGTGGCCGCGACGATGAAGCCCGCAACCGTCGCGCCGAGGCCGAGACCGAAGTTGCCTGCGACTCGTCGGAGCGCGGTCGATGCGGCGCGCTGCTCCGCCGGGACCAGGGTCAAGGTCAGGACTTGGCCGGCGGTTCCCACGAATCCGAAGCCGGCACCGCCGACGGCCGAGCAGACGAAGCCTTGCCAAGGACGGTCGACAAACGCCAAGCCCCCGTAGCCGAGTGCGTTCAAAACATTGCCCGCGATCAGGATCCGTTTCGCACTGAAACGATCGAGGAGCGCACCCGAAGGGAGCGTTACCACTGCGGCCGTGCCCATGATCGTCGCCAGCACCAGCCCCGCGGTCGCCGTCGAGAAGCCGCGGACCGCGTGGAGGTAGATGATCTCGAAGGGAAGGATCAGTCCGGTGCCGAAGTAGTTGAGCGCGTTCCCGCCCTGAAGAACGAGGACAGGCCTCGGTAGGCC
>DASWCE010000109.1:0-2339 GCA_036390255.1 Gemmatimonadales bacterium
GTCGCGCGGAGCGGGCAACCGCACCACGGAGGCGGCGCGCGGGCAACGGCGACTGCCTGGCTGTGGAGTCTCACATCCCCGCGGCTCATGTTCAGTGTGCTCGTCGGCTTCGGAACGACCGGACTGCTGCTCCGTAGTGCCCTGGCGGAGCCGCTGGTCTTCGCCGCAGCAGTGGGCGGCGGCGTCCTGTTCGAGCGCGGCATCGTCGGCCCCGTCTGGAACTTCCTGCTGCGGTTCGCTTCGGCTCCCGCGCTCACGCTCGAAAGCTGCATCCTGGATGAAGTGCGCGCGGCCAGTGGCTTCGATTCGAACGGCCAGGGTCTCGTCACGGCAGAAGTCGATGGCCAAGTCATACAAGTGCTCGGAACGCTGCGTCCGGAGGACCGCGCCGCCGGCATTCGGGTTCGCTCAGGCGACCGCCTCCGCGTGGAGGACGTGGACAGCCGACGGAACCGCTGTACGGTGTCGTACGTCGGTTCGGAGATGGATTGACGGCTCGTTGCGGCGTGTGAACGCCGCATTTTCGTGGTGAGGTGCCTATGCCCCAATGGATCCTGGTCGTGGCCGTTCCCGTCGCGGTACTCGTGCTCCTGCCCTTCATCGTCGCCGGTTTCCTGCGCGACGTGGATGCGGGGACGATTCGGATGGTGAGCTGGCTCAATGGCTCGACGGTCATTTATCGCGGCCCGGGGAAGTCGAAGGAGATCCCGCTGCTCACCACGGGGACTACGCTCTCGAGCAAGGTCATCAACGTGGACCTGGACATCACCGACCAGACCGCCGACGTCGAGGAGTCGGGCACGCCGCGGCCGATCAAGGTGCGCGTCCTGGCCAGCGCCATCGTCTCGGTAGGCGATTCGGATACGATGATCAAGACGGCGGCCAATCGGTTCTTTGCGAAATCGGACGAGGAGCAGATCAGCACGCTCACCGATCTGCTGACGAGCTCCGGCCGACGCGCCATCAACCTGTTGACCCATGACCAGCTGTTCTCGGCGAAGTCGTCGGCCCGCGGACCACGGACCAATCTCCCGGCGGTCGCCTCGGCCCCCCCTACGGCACTCGTCGAGGCGGAAGATGATGACGACCCGCTGGCGATCATCATCCGGAAGGCATGTTCGCGAGAGCTGACGGACCTTGGCCTGGTGTTCAATTCGCTCAACATCAAGGTCGTGCAGTCCGAGGTCGCGGAAGCACGGCGGCGTCAATCCGCCGCGGAGGCGCAGGCGAATGCCGACATCGTCGCCGCGCAGCAGGCCCGCCGAGCCAAGGAGGCCCAGCTCGACGCGGAGCGGGCGATCTCCGACAAGCAGCGGGAGCTGGAGCAAACCAAGGCATCGAATGCGGCCTTGGTGGCCCAGGCGGAAGCTAAGCGGCAGGAAGCGATGGGGGTACAGCGCGTCGCCGAGCTCGACGCCACGCAGATCGCCCAAGCGAAGGCGGATGCGGAGAAGGTGCGGATCGACATCGAGGCGAAGGCTCGGGCGGAAGGACTGCGGATTACGACGATCGCCGAGGCAACGGCGGAAAGCATCCGTCGGGTCAACGAGGCAATCCAGGCGGGAGGGGAGCCCTATTTTCGCTACCGCCAAATCGAAATGCTACCGCAGATCGTCCCGGTGATCGCCCAGGGACTCGCCGATGCCAAGCTCGTGACGATTGCCGGTGGCAGTGGAGCGGGTGCGCCCGAAACGACGGTGCAGAACATCACGGCGGTCATCCAGACAGTGCTCGCCGCGCAGCTCGTGACGCGCGGGGGGTTGCTCGATCGGGAGCCGGCCGACGGCGGAAATGATCGGCAAGCGGATGTGCCACGCTTGGCCGAAGCGTCGCCGCCGAAGAAAGAGCCGGCCTCGGCGAAGCCAGCCTGGCAGCAGTGATTGCGCCGGGGCGATCGCCCGTCAGTAGCCGCGTTCCATGAGCTTCACGCGCTCGGCCAGGTCGGCCGGCTCGGTCTTGACCAGGTGGCCGAGCGGCGTGACGTAGATCCGCACGGTGGGGGCTCCAGGGATACGGGTGGGTCCGAATGCGAAGCGCCATACGCGCGGGTGTCCCGGCAGCTCAGGTGCACCCTGCCACAGCAAATCAGTGGATTGCTTGCCCAGCTCGGGTGGGGGAGCGCCAAGCAGGTCACCAACGGTGAAAAAAGCGGCGGCCCACGAGGCGCCGAGCAGTAGGGCGGCCCCGAAGGCGACGATGAGCATCCACCAGAACAGGCGTGCCATGTTGAGTCCCGGTTGAGGAGGGACCGCGTCCTTACGGATAGCGGGGAAGGCCTGGCGGCACAACGAGTGACGCCGACACCCTGCTCGCCTTAGCCGCGAAACTGTTACAAGGCG
>DASWCE010000110.1:0-4917 GCA_036390255.1 Gemmatimonadales bacterium
GCGTCGATGCTGCGGCTCGTGGGCCCGACCCACCATTCCGGCAGCGGTTTGCCGCCAGGCCAGGAGTGGCCTCCTCCCCGGATGGTGTAGAGCACCACCGCCGCGTGGTCAGCACAGTGCGGGTATTCGCGACGGGTGACGTCCGCGGCCACCGCGGAATCGACGGGGTTCGTTCCGCACCGGTTTCTATGAGCCCAACTGGCCACCCAAGCCCGAACGGGAGGAAACATCACGGTCACGGGGCTGAACGGATCACCCAATGGCCCACCCTGGTAGGGTACAATTGGATCGGCGGTCCCATGAAACGCAATCATCGGCATCGGTCGATGATCTGTACACCAGCTCGACGGCAAGGATTGCGCAGCCGCCACCATCCCGACCGCGGCGATCCGGTCGGACAGCGTGCAGGACAGCACAAACGCCATGCCTCCGCCAATGGAAAGCCCGTTGGCATAGATCCGCGTCGGGTCGATGTTGTAGGCCGCCTCCAGCGTGTCGATCAACACCGAGATGAATCCGACGTCCCGCATGAGACCGGCCCCCCGATCCACATGCCAGATCTTGGGCACGCCGCTTCCCGCCGGGTAGACGACAATGAACCCCTGCTCATCAGCCAGCCGGTTCCACCGGCTCATGTTCATTTGCTGGGCCGGCCAGCCCGCCGCGCCGTGCATGCTGATGACGAGCGGCGTCGGCCTGGCGCGGTCGTAGCTCCGTGGGACATAGAGCAGGTACGTGCGCTCGCGGCCTGAGGAGGTGATGGCGCCGTTGGTCCGGTCCAGGACGTGGACCGAGACAACAACTATCAGGACCAGCACCAGAGGCAGGCCGATGATAACGAGCACCGCGCCGATGACCAGCTTCCTGGTATTCATGGCGCGGCGCGAAGCTCATCGACGTATGTCACGGCAAGCGCGTGTCAGACAGCCGCGACACCGTCACCCCGAACATGCAGCGAACGGAACAACACCCGGCCGGCGGCGGCCACATCCTGAACCGCACGATCAAACGCGGCCTGGTTGGCCTTCGAGGGATGGTGGAAGCCGCTGATCTTGCGAACGAACTGCAGGGCGGCGTCGCGTAGCTCAGCGTCCGTCGGAGGATGGTCAGGGTGACGCAGGCGTTTGATGTTCCGACACATTGTTTCCTGCCTTGTCTGAGTTGATCGTAGCTGCCTAACAATCGCGCTTACCGGGACCCGTCATCGCTGCGGCTCCTGATAGAGCCCGAGCAGGTTGCCGGCCGGGTCGACGAAGGTGGCAAACGCCTCCCCGGCGCCGCCGAGCGGCGTCGGCGGCGTCGCGACCCGGCCTCCGGCCGCCGACACCTTCGCGAGCGTGGCGTCCACGCGATCGACCATGACGTAGGTGAGGATGCCGGCTTCGCGCGACGGTGGCCGGCCCAGCACCCAGGAGCCACTGACGGCTCCGGTCGTGTCATCGAAGGCACGGTGGCCGTCGCCGCGGAGGCGGCTCTTCCAACCAAACACCTGCGCGTAGAACGCGGCCGACACTGCGACGTCGATGGCTGGGATCTCTAGGTAACAGATCTTTCCGTCAGGCACGATTCGGCATCCCTTTCCGCGCGTGCGTCATCGCGCCTAACGTCGGTGGCGTTGTCTCTAGCTGCCAAGCTGCCGCTCGTCCCGTGTCTTGCTGAGTAAACGCTCCGCGAAATCGAGCCGCTCCTGCGTGTCTGCTTGCTCCTGTTGGAGGTCCCGGACACCGCGTTCCAGCGCCTCGAGCCGCGCAGTGACGTCGGCCGATGGTGATTCTGGACGGCCGGTCCAGAGACGAGCGACCTTGACAATCGTCACAGCGGCGGTCCCCACGACTGTTACGAGCGCGACGAGAAACACAGCAGGGTCCATGTGACCTTCCTCCGAGCCTTCAGCGCCACAGCTAGATGCCCGCCAGACTCCGTAAGTAGGCGGGCGGTCGAGTCACACGCGCCTGCGCAGAAAAACATGGGTCGCGCGATCGCCGGCAACGTGCTTCACACATTCGTAGCCCAGCGCGGGCAGATCAATACCCGCCCACAACGCCTCGGATTCTCACGATCTTGTTCGGCCCGGACGGACTTCATATCGCGCGAGTTGCCGGATCTGCGCGCTCTGGCTCGGCCCCTTCGCCATGCGCAAGTCTCCCTAACGTCGCAAGGTGATGTCCGCTGCAAGCGCGTGTTAGGCAGCGGCAGAGTCTGGGTTCTCAATCAAGCCTATGAGGTTGCCAAATGGGTCTGCGACTATCGCCACGCGAATGTCCCCACCGACATCCTGAACGGAGGACTTTATGGTCGCGCCCGACTTCGTGAAGTGTTGGACGGCGGCAGCGATGTCCGGCACCCTCCAGTAGGCAACGCTGCCACCTGCGCCCGGAGCGACCCCCTTGGTGTCTGGATCCAAGCCGAGCTCGAACCCGCCGATGTTGAACCCGACGTAGAACGGCTCATCGAAGTAGGGTTTCACTCCGAACGCGGCAGCATACCATGTCTTGGCTCGTTGCAGATCTGACACATGGTAGATGACGGTGCGCAGACCGAGGACCATTGGTGCTCCAGGCACGGAGGAGAGAGCGAACCGCGCGTCACGCCATGCCGGCCGGCGCGGCGCGGAACCCCCTGTCGGCGGCAACCGCCAGCCAGATGAAGAGCGCCAGCACGAGGGCCTGCGTGATCGCAAAGGGCGGCTCGGACTGAGTCGGTGCGGCGACGATCAATGCCGGCAGCCTCCGGAACAGCTGCACGACCAGCACGAAGGTGTTGAGGTACGTGGCGAGGACGACACCGACCGCATAGATCCGGCGCCATGGTCCCGCGAAATGCTTGACGTAGTGCGCGACGATCACGACCGGCAGAATCACCAGCGACACGATCCCCACGGCGTGGGACGGCAGGAACGTGACGAAGGGAAAGCCGAAACCGGTGGCACTCGTCGCGACGGTCGTGACCAGGAAGAGCACGGCCCACCGGTCGAGTCGTCTGCCGCCGGCGAGCCCCCCCGCGACGACGAGGCCCGTGACGATGCCGACCACACTCAGCAACACGTGGATCAGCGTGAACGTCGGCAGGCTGAAGATCATAGGCCGTCCTCGTGAAGGGCTGCCGAATCTACCATACCTTCATGGCGCTGGCACCCCGTAGCCGCGGGCCATCCCCGTGGCCGCCAGCACCATCACCACCACGAGCGCGGCCTGCAGGAAGCGCCCGACTTTTTCATGGTCTCATCCTAGAAGTTCCAGATATGCTCAAGGGTGGCGCCCTGCTGCTCCACCGGCGGCGATCACGTCCCGAATTGGCGGAGGTGGTGATCGAGATGCTTGTACAGCATGACACCCCAGCTTCGTCCCGAAATGCGGCCAAAGACCCGGCTCGCTGGCCACTCAGCCGCCGGTCCACGATCAGAAAAGCGCCTGATCAGGTCACGTAGCCGGCTGACGTCGGCCTGCCACGTCGTTGGACGCGTGGCCAGAAACTCCGGCGGGCTTTGTCCCTTCCCTTTCGGCCAAGGCACAACATGGATCGCCAACCAATTGAATGGCGCGTGGGCAAGCGGTCCCGTGGGTGGTCCCGCCTCGAGCTCTCCGAGGCCTTGGCGAAGGTCGCAGCTCACGTGGCACACCATCTCTGGAGCCGTGAAGCGACCCCACAGAGGCTTGCGATCCGGGGCTAAGCGACCGATGCGCTCGAGAACTTCATGGCGACGCCGGGCGTCGAACAGTGAGGGCATTTAGGCCGCTCCGTCCAGACCCTTTGGCGCCCGATTGCGCCACGCCCTAATCAACGCTTCGCGCACCGCGGCCCGCCGCGCCGCTGCCAGCCGCACGTTCGTGTTGCCTGCCCTGCCCCAACCCCCCTTCACTGGCACGAACGACTTGGGCTCCGTCCGCACGAACAGCTCCTGCTGCTCAGGCGTCAGGCAAACGACGCCCCATCCTGACTGAGGATAGCCAAGCGTGGCGAAGATCTTCCCGGCGACCCGAAAATCGGGGTGCCCCATGTGCGCGGCTTCCGCAACTTCGGGGAGGCTCAACGCGAGGCGGCGGAACTCATTGGCGGTCATGGCAGCCTGGTGCACAGAATCTGAAGGTGCTCGTGCAGCCTAACGGATCGCGCTTAAGGTGCGGGCGACTCGCCCGCCGGCGCAAGGCCGTTGGAAGACAGTCCGTGCCCGCCAGGACACGGCACTCCGATTCCCTGAGAGCGACGACCGCCCGCCAGCTTCAAGCGCTTCTTAGGCCGTGGCGTGCCTGCGAACAAACTCCAACGTGAGCGTTTCGCCGGTCGGAACCGCAGTCCACTGAGCAAAGAGCTCCCGCCGCTTCCCGCGAATACGCCCGAGCTCGTCATCCGAGATCGCGCAGCTGCCCGCTAAGCCGTGCTGGACATAGTACGTGCCGGCACTCTCGTTGAAGTCGGCGGCCGACCACTCCACTCCGGCCGCCCGCTCGCGATCCAAGAACCCGACCACCAACTCCGAAGTCAGCGCGTCAGCGGGCAGCGGCCCCCGTGGCCAGGGCACGCCGAAGTCGGTCAGATTCCAACCTTCGGCAACAAGGGTGTAGAAACCGCGCCGCTCGCCGAGCACGCTCTCCACGGCATAGTGAGTCAGATCATGGAGGGGGAAGAACCGGCCTTGCGGGCCGTCGTGACGCTGCCACGTGAGGGACCCGTCAGCCCGCTCGCAACTCAGGGCCGCCGAACCGTCTGCCTTCTTCTTGATCCGAATGATGAGATCGGCCATGTCTGAAAGGTCAGCGCGCCGCGGCTTAACGGATCAACTCACCTTGATGACGACCTTGCCTTTTGCGCGCCCCGTTTCGAGGTAAGCCCAAGCCTCTTTGGTGGCTTCGAACGGGAAGATCCGATCCATGACCTGCCGGATGATGCCAGATTCAATGAGGGATGTGATCTTGCTCA
>DASWCE010000111.1:0-3086 GCA_036390255.1 Gemmatimonadales bacterium
GTGAAGTAATGTGCGAGACTAGTCACGGCCCGTTTTCCGGTGTCGGGCTCGATGCCGACGACGGCGACGCCTTCGGCGTAGTCGTGCCCCGCCGAGATGATCCCTTGGCTCAGCACGAAAGGCGCCGCAGCAACGACACCATCGCTCGCACGCACTTTCTTGAGGACCTCCGGCCAGTCGTCGAGCCGCAATCCTTCGCCATATGTCAGCACCCGCAGGTGCGGGTTGACGACGAGGATCTTCTCACGCAGATCGTTCTGCATCCCGTTCATCACGCCGAGCACGATGACGAGCGCCATGACGCCGATCGTAACGCCGCCGACGGCGATCACCGTGATCAGCGACAACAGCCGGGACGAGCGGCGGCTCCGCAGATAGCGCATCGCCACGCGCAGGTCGAGCCGCGATGGCCAGTTGGTGGCGATCACGAAAATCGCCATCGCGGTGGCCGCAATCAGCAGGACCTTCAACACCGGCACGGCGATCGACATCACTCGGGCCTCAGCATCGGGAACAGAATCACGTCACGAATATTCGTCTGATCGGCGAGGATCATCGTCAGCCGGTCCACGCCGAGCCCCACGCCACCCGCGGGGGGCATGCCGTACTCCAGAGCCCGGAGAAAATCTTCGTCGAGCTGCTGCGCTTCGACGTCGCCGGCGGCGCGCAACGCCGCTTGCTGCTCGAAGCGGCGGCGCTGCTCGTCGGGGTCATTCAGCTCGCTGAACGCGTTGGCCAGCTCGCGGTGCTGCACGAACAACTCCCACCGCTCCACCTTGGTGGGATCACCGCGCTTCGGCTTGGCCAGTGGCGACAGGGCGACCGGGTAGTCGAACACGAAGGTTGGCTGCACGAGCTTGGGCTCGACGCACGTCTTGAACACTTCGTCGATGAGCTTGGGGCCGCTGAGCTTGTCCGTGTCGGGGGCGTTGTGTTGCTTGAGCACTGCGCGAAGCTCCGCGTCCTTCGCCTTGTGCAGATCGACACCGGCGTGCTCGCGCACCAACGTGTAATAGTCCTTGCGCGCAAACGGTCGCTCGAAGGACAGCGTCGCGCCGTGGCGTTCGAGCAGGCTGGTGCCGAACAGCTCGACGACGAGCCCGGCCACCATTTCTTCGGTCAGCGCGGCCATATCGTTGTAGTCCGCGTACGCCTCGTACCACTCCGCCATCGTGAACTCTGGATTGTGGAAGCGCGAAAGCCCCTCGTTCCGAAAATCGTGGCCGATCTCGTACACCTTCTCGAGTCCGCCCACGAGACAGCGCTTGAGGTACAGCTCATCGGCGATGCGGAGGTAGAACGTCGTGTCGAGGGCCTCGTAATGTGTCTCGAACGGCAGCGCCGTCGCGCCACCGTACAGGGGCTGTAAGACCGGTGTTTCCACCTCCCAATACCCCTTGGCATCGAGGAACGCCCGAATTCCCTGGACAATCCGTGTGCGCAGCCGAAAGACCGCGCGCACCTCGGGGTGGACAGCCAAGTCCGCATAGCGCTGCCGCGAGCGCAATTCAGGATCGGAGAGCTCGCCATGTTTCACGCCGCTCGCGTCCTCTTTTCCGAGCGGGAGTGGCCGCAACGCTTTGGCGAGCAGCGTGAAGCGAGCGACCCGCAGGGTGATTTCGCCGGTCCGCGTTTTCATCAAGCGGCCGTCGACGCCGATATGATCGCCCAGATCGAGCAGGTCGAGGACACCGTACTGATCGGCGCCCAGCTCGTCACCCTTGAAGTACAGCTGGATCTTGCCGCTCGCGTCCTCGAGATGCGCGAACGTGGTCTTGCCGTGGGGACGGAGCGCGACGATCCGCCCGGCAAGCGAGTACGATGTGTGGTCGTCTTCGCTGCGGTAGGCATCGAGCGCTTGCTTGGCCGTCGCGGTGCGTTCGAACCGATAGGCGAACGGGGCCACGCCTCGTTCGACCAGCTCCTTCAGCTTCTCGCGTCGCGCCGCTTCGACGAATCCGGTCATTACGCCGCCTTGCTGCCGAAGCGCCTCAAGAACGCCTCGATAAACGGATCGAGATCACCGTCCATGACTTTGTGAACGTCACTCACCTTCAGCTCGGTGCGGTGATCGTTCACCATCGTGTACGGCTGGAATACATACGAGCGGATCTGATTGCCCCAGGCGATGTCGGTCTTCTGCTTGTCCACTTCCGCCTTTTTCGCCTCGCGCTCCGCGACCGCGCGCTCATACAACCGCGCCTTCAACATTTTCATCGCCGTCGCCTTGTTCTTTCCCTGGCTGCGCTCCTGCTGGCACGATACCACGATCCCCGTCGGCAGGTGTGTGATCCGGACCGCAGATGACGTCTTGTTGACGTGCTGCCCGCCCTTCCCCGACGCGCGGAACACGTCGATGCGCAAGTCGTCGTCCTTGATTTCGATCTCGATCTCGTCATCGACTTCCGGATACACGAACACCGAGGCGAACGACGTGTGACGCCGCGATTGCGAATCGAAGGGCGAGATCCGCACGAGCCGGTGCACGCCTTTTTCGGCTTTCAGGAGCCCAAACGCATACTGCCCGCGGATTTCGATTTCGGCCGACTTGATGCCCGCTTCTTCACCCGGCAGGATGTCGAGCACGTTCACCGTGAACCCGTGCCGCTCGGCCCAGCGCGTGTACATCCGCACCAGCATCTCCGCCCAGTCCTGCGACTCGGTCCCGCCGGCGCCCGGATGAATGGTCAGGAGCGCGTCGCGCGCGTCGTCGGGACCCTGCAGCATATTCTGCATCTCGAGCGCCTCGAGCCGACCGGCGATTTCGTCCGCCTCCGTTTCGAGCGAGCGCTGCATGGCAAGATCGACGTGGGATTCCGCTTCGAGCAGCTCGTTGAGCTCGCGTGCCTCATCCACGCGCTTGCGCAACGCGTGATAAGGCTCGAGCCACCCCTTCAGCGATTTGACTTCGGCGACCGTCGCGCGGGCACGTTCGGAGTCGGCCCAGAGAGACCCTTCCGCCATTTTGTGCTCGAGCTCCGCGAGCCGCGCGGTCTTCCCGTCGACGTCAAAGAAAGCCCCTGAGCTCGGTGAGCCGGCGATCGAAGTCCTGGAACCGCTCCGCTAAAGCCACCCGGTTACTCCTC
>DASWCE010000112.1:0-5977 GCA_036390255.1 Gemmatimonadales bacterium
TAGACGTAGGTCAGCGCCAGCTCTTTCGCGACCTGCGCGCTCGTGACCCCGGCGCCGTGTCCGCCTTCTGTGTTCTCGAAGTAATAGAACGGTATCCCCATCGACTCCATCTTGGCAGCCATCTTGCGCGCATGCCCGGGATGTACCCGGTCGTCGCGCGTCGTCGTCGTGAACATTACCGTCGGATACTTCGTCCCCACTTTCAGGTTCTGGTAGGGCGAGTACCGCGAGATGTAGGCCCAGTCTTCCGGCTTGTCGGGATCGCCGTACTCCGCCATCCAGCTCGCGCCGGCGAGGAGATGACTGTAGCGCTTCATGTCGAGCAGTGGATTCTGAATCAGGACGGCGTTGTACAGCTCGGGGTGCTGGGTGAGCGCGACGCCCATCAGCAAGCCGCCGTTGCTGCCGCCGCGGATCCCGAGATGTTGCGGGCTCGTGATGCTGTCCCGGATCAGCTGTTGCGCGACCGCGGTGAAATCGTCGTAGATGCGTTGCCGGTGCTCCTTGAGTCCCGCCCGGTGCCACTGCGGTCCAAACTCCCCGCCGCCGCGAATATTGCCGAGGACAAAGACCCCACCACGCTCGAGCCACGCCGCCCCGGTGGGGCTGTTATAGCTCGGCGTATTGGCGATTTCAAATCCGCCGTACGCTCCGAATAACGTCGGGTTGCTGCCGTCATGCTTCATGTCGCGACGATGCACGACGAAGAACGGGATCTTGGTGCCGTCCGCCGACGTCGCTTCCTGCTGATCGACGGCCAGCCCCGCCGCGTCGAACATCGCCGGGAGGCGTTTGACTTCCGCTACGCTGCCATCTTCCGCCGTCACGTACAGCGTCGTTGGCTGAATGAAGTTCGTGAATGTGAAGAAGTACCGGTTCGAGGTGGCAGACCTTGCGACGACGCCCACGGTGCCGAGGTCTGGCGCCGGCACTTTTTCGAACGTCCATCGTCCATCCTGATAGCGGTAGCGCCGCAACTCACCCCGGACGTTGTTCAGGACGTTGAGAAGCAGGTAGTCGCGCGTGGACGTCACGCCATTGATGGTCTCGCGTGGACCAGGCTGCATGACGAGCTGAAAGGCGCGCCTGCCGCCGAGAAAATCATCGAGGGGCATCGCGATCAGCGACGCAGTCGGCCAAGTCTTGCCACTCACGGTCCACGGATCGCGCACGTACACGACGAGCTGACCGTGCACGATACTGACGTCGGCATCCGTGGGGACGTCGAGCTTCACGACCTGTCCGCGGTCATAGAGGTATCGCGTGCGGTGGTAAAAATCCGTCCCATCCCTGATCATGAGATAGCGACGCGCGCCGTCATTCGTGCTGGACGCGGACGCGCTGACATGGTTGGCCGGCGCCTCGTACACGGTCGTCGCCGTGGAGAGCGGGGTACCGCGCTTCCAGAGCTTGATGATTCGTGCGTAGCCCGAGGTGGTCATGCTGCCAGGTCCGAAATCGGTCCCCACGAGGAGCGTGCTGTCATCGACCCACGCGATTCCGGACTTCGCTTCCGGAACCTTGAATCCATCGGCGACAAAGTGTCTCGTGGTGAGATCGAACTCCCTCAACTCCGTGGCGTCCGAGCCGCCGCGCGACAGGCCGACGATGCAGCGTCGGTATTCGGGCTCGAGGCAGGACGCGCCCGCCCAGGACCACGTCACGCCCTCAGCCTTGCTCAACGAATCGAGGTCGATCACGGTCTCCCACACCGGATTCGCGCCGGCGTAGCTCTCCCATGTGGTCCGCCGCCAAATGCCGCGCTCGTGATCGGCGTCCTGCCAGAGGTTGTAAAGCGAATTCCCGAGGATGCTGGGGTAGGCGATTTTGTCCTTGGAATCGAGGATTTGCTTGAGCCGATCGTAGAGCGTTTGATAGAGCGGTCCCTGGCCCAGGACGGCAATCGTTGCCGCGTTCTTGGCATTCACCCACTCCATTGAGCGCGCACTTTCGACATCCTCGAGCCAGACAAACGGGTCGTCGGGAGGGGCGCTTGGAGAAGTCGGCTGCTGCACGGCGAGGGCGAGGACGAAGAGCAGGTGAGTCATGGTCGGGCTCCTGGGGAAGCGTTCATGACGGCTCTCGTAAAGTACGAGCCAACCCTTTGGTCCACTAGGACTTTTAGCCCTACCGTCATTCTCTCTGGCGATTAGCTTCCCCCCGGCATGAATGTGATTCCCCAGCGCGTCAAGGACGGTTTTGTCGCGTTGATCGGGCCGGTGGCGCGTGCCTTGATACGGGCCGACGTGGCGCCCAACACCATTACGACGTTGGGCACCCTGCTGGTGATCGGATCCGGTGTCGCGTTTGGCTCTGGCGCCATTCGGGCCGGTGGCGTGCTGCTACTCTCGAGCGGGATTTTCGACCTGCTCGACGGTCAGGTGGCGCGCCAGGGCGGCAAGATGACGACGTTCGGCGCCTTCTACGACTCGACGCTCGACCGGGTCGGCGAGGGGGCGGTTTTCACGGGGCTGATCTTCTATTTTTTGACCGGCCCGTTGCCGGCCGAGCTGAAGCCGCGGGCCATTGCCGCCGGGCTGCTCGCGCTGGTCGCTTCTTTCCTGGTGTCGTACACCCGCGCACGCGCTGAGGCGCTTGGCGTGGAGAACAGGGTCGGTATCGCCGCGCGTGCCGAGCGCCTGTTGCTCCTCGGGATTCCGACGCTGGTGTTTGGTGCCGGGCCGGGGCGCCAGGGTGTCTTGTTATTCTGGATTGTGGCTGTGCTCGCGATCGTCTCCGCGATCACGGTGATCCAACGGGTGGTGCACGTCGCGCGCGTGGCGCGCGGCGCGCCGCCACCTTCGCCGATTCATAAACGTGAGACGTTGCCTGGAGTCGCGGCCGCACGCCGCAAGGGACATTGATGGCACGGGAGCAAACGGGGACTGCGGTAGTGACGGGAGGCGCACGCGAGATCGCGCCCGCGAAGGGAAAACTGGGCGTGATGCTGGTGGGGCTCGGCGCCGTGTCCACGACTTTCATCGCCGGAGTCGAAAATGTGCGCCGGGGTCGCGCATTGCCGATTGGCTCGCTCAGCCAGATGGCGACGGTTCGGCTCGGCAAGCGCACCGAGAAGCGCGCACCGAAGATCAAGGATTTCGTTCCCCTCGCGGATTTGAACGATCTCGCCTTCGTGGCATGGGATCCCATTCCCGATGACGCGTACACCGCCGCCGTCAAAGCCGGCGTGCTCGACCAACACGAGCATCTCGAGCCGATCAAGGCCTTTCTCCAGGGCATCAAGCCGATGCCGGCCGCATTCGATCAGTACTACGTCAAACGGCTGCAGGGCACGAACGTCAAACGCGGCAAGAACAAGCGAGAGCTGGCCGAGCAGCTGCGTGAGGACATGCGCAGCTTCAAAAAGACCGCTGGGCTGGATCGTCTGGTGGTGGTGTGGTGCGCCTCGACTGAGGTTTTCATGACGCCCGGACCCGCACATCAATCGCTCGCGGCGTTCGAGAAGGCGATGGAGCAGAACGATCAGTCGATTGCGCCGTCGATGATCTACGCCTACGCCGCGCTCATGGAAAACATCCCGTTCGCGAATGGTGCGCCCAACCTCACGGTCGACCTGCCGGTGATGGAGGGTCTGGCGGAAGAGCGTCGCGTGCCGATCGGCGGCAAGGACTTCAAGACCGGCCAGACGATGATGAAGAGCGTGCTGGCGCCCGCGTTCAAGGCGCGCATGCTCGGTCTGTCGGGGTGGTATTCCACCAACATCCTCGGCAACCGCGACGGCGAAGTGCTGGACGATCCCGAGTCGTTCAAGACGAAGGAGGAGTCCAAGCTCGGCCTGCTCGAGCATATCCTACAACCGGAGCTCTATCCTGAGCTGTATGGCAAGGTCTACCACAAGGTTCGGATCAACTACTACCCACCGCGCGGAGATAATAAGGAAGGGTGGGACAACATCGACATCTTCGGATGGCTCGGCTATCCGATGCAGATCAAGGTCGATTTTCTGTGCCGCGACTCGATTCTCGCCGCCCCGATCGTGCTCGACCTCGCGCTCTTCTTCGATCTCGCCGCGCGCGCGGGACTGTCAGGCATTCAGGAGTGGCTCTCCTTCTACTTCAAGAGCCCGCAGTTCGCGCAGGGCCTGTACGCCGAGCATGACCTGTTCATTCAGCAGACGAAGCTCAAGAACACGCTGCGCTGGATGATGGGGGAGGAACAGATCACGCACCTCGGCATCGAGTACTACGAGTACGCGGAAAAGTAAGGCTCACTCCAGGAGATAGTCCCGCATGATTCTCGGATTGCTGCAGAATCCCGCCCCCCCCCAGCATGCAGCGGGCGGCGAAGCCGCACTTGTACTGCCGAACCTCGATCAGGCCACATTCTTCGGGATCGGTGGCCGGGCCCTGTTGCTCTGGGGGCTCGTCATCTGCGCCCTCGGCCTGCTGTTCGGTCTCGCGCAGTACACGCAGCTCCGCGATCTCCCCGTCCATCGGGCGATGCGGGAGATCTCCGAGTTGATCTACGAGACCTGCAAGACCTACCTGCTCACGCAGGGGCGCTTCCTGCTGATCCTGTGGGTCTTCATCGGCGCGATCGTCGCCGTGTACTTCGGCACGCTCGCGGAGACGGTGAATGCCGCCGGCGTGACCGTCCACGGCTTCCCCGCAAGCAAGGTGCTCATCATCCTGCTGTTCAGTCTGATCGGCATCGCGGGCAGCTACGGTGTGGCGTGGTTCGGCATTCGCGTGAACACGTTCGCCAACTCCCGCACCGCGTTCGCGAGTCTTACCGGCAAGCCGTACCCCAACCATGCGATTCCGCTGAAGGCCGGCATGAGCATCGGGATGCTGCTGATCAGCGTCGAGCTACTGCTCATGCTCCTGATTCTGCTGTTCATCCCCGGCGACTACGCCGGGCCCTGCTTCATCGGTTTCGCGATCGGCGAATCGCTCGGCGCGGCGGCGCTGCGCGTGGCGGGCGGGATCTTCACGAAGATCGCCGACATCGGTGCCGATCTCATGAAGATCGTCTTCAAGATCAAGGAAGACGACGCGCGCAATCCCGGCGTCATCGCCGACTGCACGGGCGACAACGCGGGGGACTCGGTGGGGCCGAGCGCGGATGGGTTCGAGACGTACGGGGTGACGGGGGTCGCGTTGATCTCATTCATCCTGCTCGGCGTCCACAGCCCCCTGGTGAAGGTGCAGCTGCTCGTGTGGATTTTCGCGATGCGCGTCATGATGATCGTGGCATCGGGGTTGTCCTACTTCCTCAACGCCGCCGTCACCAAAGCCAAGTACGCGAACGCAGACCACATGAACTACGAAGCACCGCTGACGACGCTCGTCTGGCTCACGTCGTTCGTGTCGGTCGCACTCACGTTCCTCGTCTCGCGGCTGCTGATCCCCGATATCGGCGGGAATCCGACGCTGTGGTGGAAGCTCTCCCTCGTCATCACGTGCGGCACGCTGGCTGGGGCGATCATCCCCGAATTCGTGAAGGTGTTCACCTCGGTCGGCTCGCGCCACGTGCGCGAGATCGTGACGTCGTCGCGAGAAGGCGGCGCCTCGCTCAACATCCTCTCGGGATTCGTCGCCGGGAACTTCAGCGCGTTCTGGTTAGGGATGACGATGATGACGCTGATGGCCATCGCGTTCGGCGTCAGCACCACGGGTCTGGGCGCGCTGATGCTTGCGCCCGCGGTGTTCGCGTTCGGTCTCGTGGCCTTCGGCTTCCTCGGCATGGGGCCGGTCACCATCGCGGTCGACTCGTACGGGCCGGTCACCGACAACGCGCAGTCGATTTACGAACTGTCGCTGATCGAGCAGGTGCCGCATGTCCGCGCCGAGATCAAGAAGGACTTCGGGTTCGAACCGAACTTCGGGCGGGCCAAAGAGAACCTGGAAGAAAACGACGGAGCGGGAAACACATTCAAGGCGACGGCAAAGCCAGTCCTGATCGGCACGGCGGTGGTCGGTGCGACCACGATGATCTTCTCGATCATCGTGGCGCT
>DASWCE010000113.1:0-17707 GCA_036390255.1 Gemmatimonadales bacterium
CTCCACCCGGCGCCGTCGAGCGCCAGGCCCAGCGCCTGCGCGGCTCCCGTCGTCGTCTTCAGCACGAGCAGCGGGCCGACGCCCTCGGCGGAAACGAGCATCGTGGGCAGCAACTGCTCCAAGTGTGGGCGGACACCAGGCGCGCCTTCCGGCGCCGCCGCATAGTGCGAGCCACCGTCCGGCGCCGCGACCTTCGCGAGGCCTAGCTCGCGGATGTCGCGGGAGAGTGTTGCCTGCGTCACGTTGAACCCTTCGGACTTGAGACGCTCGCGCAGCTGCTCCTGGCTGCCCACCGTCTCCCCGCGCACGATCCGCAAGATGGCCGCGTGACGCTGCGTTTTCATGTGGCGGAAATCTGATGCACGATCTTGCCGCTGACTACTGTGAGAACGACGGTAGGGGACGGTAAGGGGCGGTCAGGGAGGGTAGGCGAAAACACTGCCAAATCGCCGGCCTTGCCGACTTCCAACGAGCCGATTTCGGATTCCCAACCGAGCGCGCGTGCCCCTTCCATAGTAAGGGCGCGCAGCGCGGCCTCGCCGCGCAAGCCCGCCGCCTCGGCTTCGGCCCAGAGATCGAGCTCGCCGACACTGACTACTGAATCGGTTCCCAATCCGACGGACACGCCAGCTTTCCGAAAAAGATCGACCGGCGAGCGGCCGTGCCCGTGCGTGGCGTTGGAGCGCGGGCAGTGTGCGACGGCGGCCTCCGCCGAGCGGAGCAGGTCGACATCTGCTTTATCGACCTGAACGCAGTGAATACACAGAGTTCCGGATCGCAGGACGCCGCGTTGCATGACGTACGCAACCGGGGAACATCGATGTCCTTCGACGGGAATGCCGCGCGAGCGCAGCGCATCCGCGAACGGTCCCGCGCCATCATGAACCAGTGCCGTCTCCGCTTTCGATTCCGCCACGTGCAGCGCTATGGGTAGCTTCTCGCGGCGCGCGAATGCGGCGACCGCCTCGTATAGCGGGGCGCTCACGGTGTACGGGGCATGCGGTGACACACCAACTGACAGTTGCGAAGTTGCGAGACGGCGAAGTTGCAAGATCGCCTTCTCGAGCTCCTGCATGCTGGCGGAGCACTGCGCCGGGTCGGGACCGAAGACCTCCTGATACACGATTCCCCGGCCGCCCAGGTCGTGCAGCGCTCGCATGACCGCGCCGGTGCTGCCCGTCTCCGCGATGCACGTGACACCCCGCGCCCAGCAATCGCGCACGCCGGCCACGGCCGCCTCGTAGAACGCCTCGGCGCTGGTTGCGTCTTTCAGCTCACGAATCCGTCGGATCCACTTCAGGAACTCGGGCTCCTGGTGCTTGGCGCCGCCACCCAGATGCGTCAGCTCGAGATGCGTGTGGCAGTTGACGAGCCCAGGACTCAGCTCGGCGTCGGCAAAGTGTAGCGATGGTACGCTGCGGGGCGATGGCACCTGCGCATTCGACCCGACGGCCGCGATTTTGCCGGCTGCATCAACAAGAACGGCGCCGTCCTCGATGGGCGGCGCCGTGACTGGATGAACCCGGCCGGCTCGAATGCGAAGCAAGAGCTAGGGCGTGACCCCGACGCCGAACGGCGAGTGCACCTGGCACACCTGCGTCGGCTCGGTGCCCGGATAGAACCACTCCCAACGCCGCACCTCGAGCGGGCAGAACGGCGTCGCCAGGAATCCGTTCGACCAGTCGACCTCGCGCGTGACGAGATCGTCCGGTCGCGCCCAGTCGCCCGGCGACGGGCGACGCTCGTACACGTCGCGCATGAACTTCGTCCACGCCGGCGCGACGATGCGGCCGCCGCCGGCGTTGTTCATGATCCGCCTTTGATAGTCGTAGCCGACCCAGATGCCGGTCACGATTTCCGGCGTGAACCCGACGAACCACGCGTCGGTGTAGTCGTCCGTGGTGCCGGTCTTCCCGGCCATGGGGATGCGCAATCCGCCCACGGCACCGGCGGCCGTGCCGCAGCGGTGCAGCCCGGTGCCCGGCTGGCACCGCATCACGTCACGCATCATGTCGAGCACGAGCCAGTTGTGCTCGGGATCGAGCACCTGTTCACGCTTCACCGTCGACTGGTAGAGGATGTTGCCTTGCTTATCCTCGATGCGCTGAATGCCGATCGGGTCGACCCGCGTGCCGTTGTTCGCGAACGAGGTGTACGCCGCGATCAACTCTATCGGCTTTACCCCATTGGCGCCGATGTGCACGGCGGGATACGGTGGTAACGGCGTTGTGAGACCGTAGCGGCGCGCCTCGCCGATCACCGTCTGCTCCCCGAGCCCCATGCCGAGCTTGATGGTGGAGAGGTTACGCGAGAGGTAGAGCGATTGACGCATCGGTATCAAGCCGAGCGTCGTGTCATCGTAGTCCTTCGGCTGCCACAGTGAGCTGTCGAGCTGAATGACCGGCGGATTCAGCGGCGAGTCGTCGAGCATCTCCGTGACGGGATGTCCGGCGCGCACCGCGGCCGAGTAAACGAACGGCTTGAACGTCGAGCCGGGAGGCCGCGTCGACTGCGTGACGCGATTCCATTTCGAGTCGACGAAGTCACGGCCTCCGACCATCGCGAGGATGTTGCCGGTCCGGGCATCGAGCGCGAGCATAGCGCCTTGCAAGTAGGGCGCGAACGGCCCCTGCTCCTCCGGGGTCGTGTGCCCCTGCTCGATGTATTCGCGATAGGGCGTTCCCTCGAATTTGCCGTTCGAGTACACGCCCGACTCGATCTCGTCGAGCTGCGATTCGAGCGCCTGCTCAGCCGCCTCCTGCATGTCGAGGTCGAGCGTCGTGTAGATCCGCAGGCCTTTGTCGTAGAGGTCGCGCCCGAAGCGCGGCTCGAGGAACGATGTCCGCAGCCATTCGACGAAGTACGGGGCGACGTCGCCGTAGCTCGTGCGGCGCGTGGTGAGCACCAGCGGATACGCTTTCCAGTATTCCGCGTCCTCGGCGCTGAGGAATCCCTGGTCGTGCATCAGCGACAGAACGGCGTTGCGGCGGCGCACTGCGCGATCGGGATGGGTGCGCGGATTGTAGGTGCCCGGGGCCTTCGGCAGCGCGGCCAACGTGGCCGCCTCGGCGACGTTCAGGTCACGCGCCGATTTCCCGAAGAACACCTGCGACGCCGCCTCCACGCCTGCGACATTGGGGCCGAGGCTGATCTGATTGAGGTAGAGCTCGAGGATCGTGTCCTTCGGGAAATTGCGCTCGAGCTCGACGGCGACGCGCGCTTCCCGCAGTTTGCGCGTGAGGCGCTTCTCACGGCCCAGGTGTTCGGGGAAGACGTTGCGCGCGAGCTGCATCGTGATCGTGGAAAACCCTTGCGCCCACGACATCGACAGGACGTCGGCCTTGAGCGCGCCCAGGATGCGCCAGTAGTCGATGCCGTGGTGCGCGTAGAAGCGCTTGTCCTCTACGGCGATGAACGCCTGGCGCACATAGACCGGGATCTCTTCAAGCGGCAGCACGGTGCGCCGCTCGATGCCCAGCTCGGTGATCAGCCGGCCGTCGGCGGCGTAGACCTTCGAGGTCTGGAGCTGGACATTGTGCCCCGTGTGCGGGTCGATCCGCGTGATGCTCGGGCAGCGCTCCGCCGCGCACACGCGCGTCCACGAGCCATAGGCCAGGCCGCTGCCGTACAGCAAGGCCAGCACGGTCGCGATGATGACGCGGCGGCGCTGGACAGGCACGTACCACCAGCGCACGAAGAACGGGCGGCGTGATACAGCGGCAGCGGACGGCGGCGAAGGAGGTGTCGAAAAGGCCATCTGTGTAACAACCTAGCAAGGCGATAGATTCGCCGCCATGACAAAGGCTAACGTGTTGCAGGAACTCGAGTGGCGAGGCTTTGTGCAGCAGGCGACCCCTGGCCTCGCCGCGCACTTCGCCAAGGCTCCGGTGACGGCGTACTGCGGGTTCGATCCCACGGCGCCCTCGCTGCAGCTCGGCAACCTGATGCCGTTGATGCTGCTCGCCAATCTGCAACGCGCCGGCCATCGACCGATCGTGCTGATGGGCGGCGGCACCGGCCTGATCGGCGATCCCTCCGGGAAATCGAGCGAACGCCCATTGCTCTCCAAGGAACAAATCCGGGAGAACGTTCGTCGCCAGCGCGATCAGTCGGCGCGCTTCCTGGACTTCGGCACGGGACCGACCGCGGCGCTTGTGCTCGACAACGCGAAGTGGCTGGTGGAGCAGCGACTCATCGATTTCCTCCGGGACGTCGGAAAGCACTTCACGGTCAATGTGATGATGCAGAAGGAGTCGGTGAAGGCCCGCATGGACAGCGGGCTGTCGTTCACGGAGTTCAGTTACATGCTGCTCCAGGCCTATGACTTCCTGCATCTATATCGTGAGCGGCAATGCACGCTTCAGGTCGCGGGCAGCGATCAGTGGGGCAATATCACCGCCGGCGTCGAGCTGATCCGACGGGTCGAGAACGCGGAAGCGCACGGTCTCGTCGCGCCCCTGGTGACTCGCGCATCCGGGCAGAAGTTCGGCAAGACCGAGTCGGGCGCGGTTTACCTCGATCCCGAGATGACATCACCGTACAAGTTCTACCAGTTCTGGATCAACGTAGACGACCGCGACGTCGAGAGCTACCTGAAGCTGTTCACGTTGAAGCCGCGCCAAGAGATCGATGCCCTCATGTCTGAGCAAAAACGCCATTCCGCCGCCCGGCCCGCGCAGCACGCCCTCGCCGCGGACGTCACGACACGAGTGCACGGCGCCGAGCTGCTCTCCGGAGTCCAGGCTGCGTCTGCGATTCTGTTCGGTGAAGAGCAAGCGGAAGTGCATCCGCAGGTGTTCGACGTCCTCGCCGGCGAGATTCCGACGATCCCCGTCGAAGGCGCAGCGGACCGCGTCGCGCTCGTCGATCTCGTGACGCGCGCCGGGCTCGCCAAATCCAAGAGCGAAGCGCGCCGCAGCATCGAGCAGGGTGGCATCTATGTGAATCAGCAGCGGATCGACGATGTCGCGCGCACGATCGGCTCGCAGGACTGGATCGGAGGCAAGAATCTCCTGCTGCGCAAGGGAAAAAAGGAATACGCGCTCCTGAGACGAGCTGGCTGATCGTGGACGGCCGCGTGCGGTTGCTGCTCGACGTGTTCGATCAGGCCTACACCGCCCCCGCGTGGCACGGCACACCGCTCAAGGGCACGATCCGTGGCGTCAGCGCGCGCGAAGCATTGTGGCGCCCGGCCGGGAAACGGCATTGCATCTGGGATCTCGTGCTTCACACCGCATACTGGAAATGCATGGTGCGGCGCCGTCTGCTGCGCGATCCCGAGATCGCATTCCCGCGCGACGGCGCGAACTGGCCGGCGCTCCCCGAGCATCCCAACGCCCCTGCCTGGCAACGCGATCGCGCGTTGCTCGATCAGCAGCACCGCCTGCTCCGGCGCGCGATCGCCGGGCTTCGGCCTGCGGAGCTGAGTCACCGGGCCTGGCACTCGAAGTGGCCAGTCAAGGCTGAGATCTACGGGATCGCGTCGCACGACCTCTACCACGCCGGCCAAGTCCAGATTCTCAAGCGACTGATGAGGAGCTAGTCGATGTTCATCGGTCACTACGCCTTGGGTCTCGCCGCCAAACGCGTCGCGCCGCGCACGAGCCTCGGCACCCTCGTCATCGCACCAACGCTTGCCGATTTGCTGTGGCCGGTCTTCCTGCTCCTGGGCTGGGAGCACGCGCATGTGGTGCCCGGCCCGAATCCGTTCTTGACGCTCTGGCTCGACGACTATCCGTACTCGCACAGCCTGTTCGCGCTGATCGTCTGGGGTGCGCTCTTCGGTTACCTCTACAAGACCAGGACGGGAGACAGGCGCGCGGCCCTCGTGATCGGCTCGCTGGTCGTGAGCCACTGGGTGCTCGACTTCGTCACGCACCGGCCCGATATCCAGCTCTACGCCGGCGGCGCGAAGCTCGGCCTGGGACTGTGGAATTCAGTCGCGGGAACGGTCATCGTCGAAACCGCGATGCTGATCGCCGGCGTCGTGATCTACACGCGCATCATGCGCGCGCGCGACGGCATCGGTCGCTGGGGGTTCTGGGCGCTCGTGGTGGTGCTGGCTGGGTCGTATTACAGCACGCTGTTCATGCCGACACCCACCAACATGCGAGCGCTCGCGACCTTCGGAATCATCTTCGGATGGCTGTTTGTGTTGCTCGCCTGGTGGGTGGATCGACACCGCGACGCTACAACAGGTCTTCCAACACCTCTATAACCTTCTCCATCTCTTCGACCGTGTTGTAGCAATGCGGCGAGAGCCGGATCGAGCCCTCGCGCAGACTGCAGACCACGCGCGCCCGCTTCATCGCGTGATACGCTTCGACAGGCCTGGATGGCGCGATGCAGAGGATCGCGGAGCGGCGTCCATTCTCGGTCGGCGAAGAGATGCGCACGCCATTCTCGTGCGCCCACTTCACGATCGGCTCGTGCGTCGAGCGCGTGACTTCGGCGACTTCGCGCACGCCAACCTCTAGTAACAATTGCAGCGACGCCGTCATCCCCACGAAGTCCTGATACGGCAACGTGATCATCTCGAAGCGCCGCGCGTCGGAGCGGAACGTCGGGTTGTACTCGGTGAGCCGCGAGAAATCGTCGGTCCCCTCGAACGCCATCCAGCTCGTGATCGCCGGCTCGAGCTGTGCCACGAGCTCTTTGCGCACGTACACGAAGCCCGAGCCCCACGGCGACAACAACCACTTCTGACCGCCGCAGGCCAGGATGTCGACGGGTGTCTCGGTCACGTCGAGCACCGAATTACCGATGCCCTGAATTCCGTCAACGACCAGGTACGTCCCGTTGGCCCGGCAGGCGGCGCTCAGTTTGCGCAGGTCGGCGCGATAGCCGTTGGAGAATTGCACGAACGAGACGGCGAGCACGCGCACCCGCGGGTCGCGCAGCCGCTGCAGCAGGAACTCCTCGTCGGGCCATCCTTCGGGACGACAGCGCGCCACTTCCACCGTGATCCCCTGCTCGCGCAGCATCAACCACGGATAGACGTTCGCCGGGAATTCCTTGTCCGACAGGAGCACCACATCGCCCGCCTTCAGCGGGAGCGCGCGCGCCGCGAGGTTCAGCCCGTAGCCCGTATTGGTGGCCAGCGCGACCTCGGACGGGTCACAGTTGATCAGCTGGGCAACGCCGAGCCGCGCGGCAGCGAGGCCGGCGAACAGCTCACGATCGGGCAGTAGATGCGGGGCGGTCCGTTTGGCGGTGAATTCGTCGAGCGCGCGGCGGGTCCGTTCCGGGATCGGCCCGATCGAGGCGTTGTTCAGATAGATCGTGTCGGCCGTCCACGGGAATTCCGCCGTGCGTAGCGCCTTGAACGTTTCGCGCAGCGCGCGCACGTGAGTGGGGTGGTACGCGATTTCAGTCATGCGGTACCGGCGCTCCGGCCCAATCCGTACACATCGAGGGCGTCACGCAGGCCGTCGCCGAGCAGGTTGAGTCCGAATACCGCGAGTCCGATCGCCACACCAGGTGCGATCGACACCCATGGCGCGACACGCAGGAGGTCTCGACCCTCGGCGACCATTGCCCCCCACGAGGGGGTTGGCGGCTGCGCGCCGAGTCCGAGGAAGGACAGTGCCGCCTCGGCCATGATCGCGCCGCCGATGCCGAGCGTCGCCGCAACAATCACCGGCGCGATCACGTTGGGCAGCAGGTGGCGCGTCATGATGCGCGCATCCGACGCGCCGAGCGCCCGCGCCGCCTGCACGTACTCGAGGCCGCGGGCGAGCAGGACCTGGCTGCGGACGATCCGCGCCATGCCGGCCCAGCCGACGAAACCGATGACGACGAACACGACCGGCAGCGACGGCTTCACCGCCGCGGCGATCGCGATCAACAGCAGCAATGACGGAAAGGCCAGCGTGACGTCCGCGACGCGCATGATAACGCCGTCGATCCAGCGGCCGTAGAAGCCGGCGACGAGCCCGAGCGTCAAGCCGAGGAATAGCGCGATGCTCTGGCTGATCAGCCCGACAGCAAGCGACAGCCGGGCCCCGTAGAGGACGCGGGACAGGACGTCACGCCCTTGTGCATCGCTTCCGAACAGAAAGGTGTGAGATGGGGGACGCAGGCTCACGGCGAGATCGCCGCGGAACGGATCACCGGGTGCGAGCCAGGGAGCGAGCAACGCCAGCAGCGCAAGGAGACCGACGACCCCCAGGCCGAAACGGGACCAGGGATCACGGGCGATTCGTGTCCAAAAGAGTGGCGCCGCCATGGGGGTCTCGACTACGTTACTCGGGACTCAACCCCCCGGGCAAGCGGATAGGGCTGTGAAACGCGACACACCGTTCACCCTCGTTTTGGGCGGCGGCGGGATGAAGGGGCTCGCCCATGTGGGCGTGCTCCAGGCGCTGCTCGAGCGCGGCCACCGGCCGACCCGCATCGTCGGGTCGAGCGTGGGCGCGCTCGTCGGCGCGGCCTGGGCGGGCGGGATGGGCATCGCCAAGCTGCGCGAGATCGCGCTCGGGCTGAAGCGCAAGGACGTCTTCGCAGTGGCGCACGCCGATATGGCGTTCAAGCGCATGCGCTCTCCCGCGCTGTTCCGGCGCGAGCCGCTGGAGCAGCTCATCGCGCGCACGGTCGGCGACCTCATGTTTCAGCAGCTCGATCCCCCCGTCATCGTGAATACCGTAGACCTGAACTCGGGGATGGAGGTGTTCTGGGGACTGCCGGGACTCGACGATATCCGCGTCGCCGACGCCGTCTTCGCCTCCTGCGCCTTGCCCGGGTATTTCCCGCCCCACGAGATCGGCGGGCGGTTCTACGTCGACGGTGCGGTGGTCGCAAACCTTCCGTTTGACGCCGCCCGCGCGCTCGGCCCGGAGCTGATCGTGGCGGTGGACGTCTCCGCATCCAGCGTCCTCACGGCCGACGCCCAGGACGAGGGGTTCGCGGGCGTGTTCGCGCGGGCGACCGAAATCCTCATGCAGACGCTGCTCGAGCAGCGCGTGCGCACCTGGACCACGCCGCCGGTCTACTATATCCAGCCGCGCGTCGAGCATGTGACGATGTTTTCGTTCGATCACCTGCGCGAGGAAGTCGAAGAAGGCTATCGCGCGACGAGCGCGGCGCTCGAGCGTGCCGACGAATGGCCGGAGCCCGGCGACGTCGGCATCTTCCCGAAGCGGCACGTGCTGGTGCGCGTCGAGCGTGAGCGCTGCATCGGCTGCGGGGCGTGCCTGGTGCACGGCCCGCAAGGACTGTTCGTGCTGGACTCGGATCGCAAGGCGGTCGTGACGCAGCCGGATCAGGAGTGGTCGCCGATGGACGGCGGCTACATCCGGCATTGCCCGACCTACGCCATCATCGCGCGGCCGGCGGATCAACAGAAAGAGATGAGGAGATCAGGGTGACGACCGATACCGAGCATCAATCTCCATCAGGTCTTTGACCACTCGATCCCAGTTGTAGTACGTCTCCACAGCCTTCCGGCCCGCCGCGCCGAGTCTGTGCCTTCGCGCAGGATCCGCCAACAACGCGTTGATCCCGGCCGCCACGGCTGCGGGATCGTCTGAATCCACGAGAACTCCCGTCTCACCGTCGTGCACGGCATCCGGCACGCCACCGGAGCGGCCGCCCACGACGGCGAGCCCGCAGGCCGACGCTTCGACCAGCGAGATGCCGAATCCCTCGGCGAGTCCCTCGACGCGGCGCGACGCGCCGACGTAGAGATCCGCCGTGTTGTAGAGGGCAGGAAGCTCCTCATCCGACACAAGACCCAGGAACCGCACGGCATCTCCCAACCGCAACTCGTCGCGCAGCTGCTCGAACTTGGGGAGCCGCTCGCCCGTGCCGACGATAGCATAGCGTGCGGTCGGGTGCACGGCGCGCACCGCCGCCATCGCGCGCATGACCGTGTCGATCCCCTTATGCCATTCCAGGCGCGCCACTGTCAGCAACCATGGTCCGCCGTTGAGGCGGTATTTGGCGCGCACCGCGCTGGTGTCGAGCCCGGGACGAAAGTGCGACGGCGTCGTCCCGAGCGGCACCGTCTCGACCGGAACCACGACATCGAGCGCGGTCACGACGTCGAGCGCGAGGTTGGCGGTCCAATTGCTGATCGCGACGATCACCGCCGCGTTGCCGATGATGCTGCCCGCCGTCCCGCGCTTGAAGCGACTGCGGGCGATTTTCTCCTGAATCAGCAGCAGCTCGGTGCCATAGACGATGATGCCGTACGGCACATGCCGCCGCGCCGCGAGCCAGCGCGCCGGATACCCGGCAGGCTTCAGCTCGGCACACCACGTGAAGCCGGGGCGCCAGCGTTTCGCCAGCGCAGCGGCGCGCCAGGTCCACCGCGCGAGGCCTTGCACGGTGCGCAAGCGCGTGGCCCGAATGCCGACGCGATCGATCAGCTGCGGAAAGCGCGGGTCGCTCGTGGCGCTCCCTGCGTACGCGCCGGTCGAAACGACGAGCGTGTTGCCGGGATATCGGAGCGCCAACTCGCCCATCATGCGGGCAATGCCGCCACCGTGCGGCGGAAAGTTGAACGCTAGGAGGAGACTTGTGATTCGATGTCCCGCAGGTCGCGGATCACTCGGTCCCAGTTGTAGTAGGTCTCGATCGCTTTGCGACCTGCCTGGCCGAGCCGGCGCGCGAGCAGCTGATCGTCAAACAGGCGTTTGAGCGCCACGGCCACGGCGTCGGGATTGTCCGGATTCACCACCAGCCCTGTCTCGCCGTCGTGCACCGCCTCCGCCAATCCACCCGACTGGCCGGCGATCACCGGCAGCCCGCAGGCGCTCGCTTCCGCGAGCGCCACGCCGAAGCCCTCGACACGCGAGCCATCGGCGCGGCGCGACACGCCCACGTAGACATTCGCGATGTTGAAGACCGCGGGCAGCTCCGCTTCCGGCACGTTCCCCACAAAGCGCACGTGGTCGTCAATGTTCAGCTCCTCGGCGAGCCGCTGATACTCTTTGCGTTTCTTGCCGCTGCCGACCACCAGGTAATTCACATCCACTCCATCCTTGCGGCACTGCGCGACGGCGCGCAACGCCATGTCCACGCCCTTGTACGGCTCGAGACGCGCGACCGTGAGGGCCCACGACTCGCCATTCAGCCCGTAGCGCGTGCGGACGGCGCGCGTGTCGACGCCCGGCCGGAATTCCTCGGGATCGGTGCCGAGCGGCACCAGGCGCACCGTGTCGGCGAGGGGATCGAGTCCCAGCTCGCGCAACACCTTCTGCGCCTGCTCGCGCGTCCATTGGCTGTTCGCGACCACCGCGACGGCGGAGCCGAACAGCGCCTTGGCGGTTTTGCGCGCGAACCGCGAGTGATGGATCGCGTGCAGCTCTTTGAGCAGATCGCCGCCGTGCACGAATACGCCGTACTTCGTACCGACGCGCTCGTGCATCCATTTCGCGGGATAGGTGCAGGGCCGGATCGAGTCGCACCAAGCGAAGCGCGGCTTGTGCTGGCGCGCGAGCGACGCGACGCGGCGCGACCAGAACAGCAGGCCGGCCAGATTGCGCAGCGCCTTGCTCGGCACGGGCAGCCGGTCTACGACCGCGCCGCTGAACCGCACGTCGGAATCCTGTGAGTCGCGATGCTGGCCCGTGGAGACGAGCAGCTCGCCGCGTGGATAGCGGCGCGTCACTTCGCCCATCATCCGCGCGATCCCGGTCTGCATCGGGGGGAATTCGCCGGTCAGGAGAAAAGTCTTAACCATCGCCTTTGTGTTGAAGCTCCCACAACCGCACGTATTTCAGAAAGACGCTCATCGCCGCGAGACCCGAAAGCACTGCTCCGCGCCAGCCGTCGAGCAGGCCGAGACGCAACACATACATACTAAAGAAGCGGACTGGCGGCCGAAGGACAATGTCGGTGAGGTGCGCCCGGCGGCCGCGCTCGGCCATCTCTGCGGCCCCCCAGGTGGCATACCGATCCAGCTTCTCGAGATAGTGTGACAGATCGCGGTAGGGCGTGTGGACGAGCGGGGCGCGCAGCCTGCCGACGTCGGTGCCCCGCTCCAGGTGCTCGTGGACCCGACGCTCCACATAGCGGCGATCGCGCTGGAACAATCGTACGACCCAGTCGTCGCCCCAGCCGCCGTACCGGATCATCCGGCCCGCGTATTGGTTGGCGCGCCGCACGGCGTACGCGCGATGCGCCGGCGCTCGCACCGTTGCCCCGATCTCCTCCGCCAAGTCGGTACCGACGCGTTCGTCGGCGTCCACCGCCAGGACCCATTGATTGCGTGCCGCCGCGATCGCGGCGTTGCGCTGCGCCGCGATCGTGCTCCAGGATCCCTGCAGCACCTTCGCGCCGGCGGCGGCGGCCGCGCGCGGCGTTTCGTCGCTCGAGCCTCCGTCGGCGACGATCACTTCGTCAGCCCACGTGACCGTGCGAACGCAGTCCGCGATTTGATTGGCTTCGTTCAACGTCGGAATCACCGCAGTCAACGGCGCCGGGTGGGGGGACATGTTCCGAATGCTAACGGAACGGCTCCCCGCTGAGCAATCGCCGCCGCTCGAGCGCCTCGCGGTACACCACTTCGGTTTTGACGGCCGTGCGCTCCATCGTGAACTCGCTGCGTGCGAGCGCTCGCCCGGCGCGCGCGAAGCGCTGGCGCAGCGCGTCGTCGCTGAGGAGTCGTTCGAGGGCTCGGGCCCAGGCGCCCGGATCGAGCGGCGGGACGAGGAGCCCGGTTTCTCCCGGGTATACCAGATCGGGGTTGCCGCCGGCGGCCGAGGCGATCACGGGGACGCCGAGGGACATCGCTTCGAGCAGCGCCTGGGACAATCCTTCGATGCGCGATGGCAGCGCGGCAATCGCCGCAAAGCGGTAGAACGCCAGGGGCCGTTCCGTGAACGGTACGAAGGCGATGTGATGGCGTGGCGGCACCGCGGCTTGTGCCTGCAGCAGCTCGTCATCGGGACCGATACCGACGAACGCCACCGTGACCGGCCGTTCCAGCGCGGGCAACGCGCGCAGCAGGACATGCTGATCCTTCCGCCGCGCCACCACGACTACGACCGGCCTCCCGCTGTCGCCAACAACCGAGTGCACTGCCGCGAGATCCTCGGGCGCCGGCTCGGCATCCACGCGCGCGAGGTCGATGCCGTTGGTGACGACGCGCAGCCGCCCAGCCGGATGCAGGCGGCGCCGCATTGATTGCGCGACCGCGGCGCTGACGGCGATCGTGCGATCCGCGGTGAGCCCGACGGCGATGAGCTCCGGCGGCGACGTGAGCGGCATGGTGCGACGCGTCACGACGAACGCCTGCGGCAGGCGGCGGCGCCAGCGCAGCCATGTCAGCGCACGGCGATCGCCCGTCGCGTGGCTGTTGACAACCTGCACGCCATGCTGCGCGATCGCGGCCGCAATGGCGTTGACGACGTGAGGCAGCCGCGTGAAATCGAGTGGCACGTGCGTGAGCAGCGCGCGCTCCGCGGCAACCATCCGGGCGAGCAACGTATCGGGCCGGCAACCGACGAGGACGCGATGACCCAGCCGGGCAAGCTCGCGACTCAAACTAAAGATGGATTGGGTGGAACCGGCGCCTTGACCTTGATGCGTAAGTTGCAGAATCGTAACGGCCTGAGGCGCCATGGAGCGAAGGTAGTTATACTGGGTCTCCGATGCACGTCGTGGTCGCGTCCCATCACCGGCTTCCGGTCGAAGGTTACGGCGGACCCCAACGCGTCGTCGTGGCGCTGGTCCAGGCGCTGGCGGCCCTGGGGCATCGCGTCACCGTCCTGGCTCAGCCGGGTACCAAACTCGCGGCGGCGTCGCGCATCGTCGAGATCCCGGCTCGCGCGCTGAAGAACGGCACCTCCGACCTCACGCCCTTTCTTCCCGACAACGCCGATATCGTCCACGCCCACTTTCCGCTGAAGCAAGGCCCCCACGGCCCCCACGGCCCCAAAAGCGCCAAGTCCGTCCCGTTCGTGCAGACGCTGCATGGCAACTGGAAACCGGGGACGCCGCTGCCGCCGCACACGATTTTTCTCTCCCGCGATCACGCGCGACGCCACGGCAGCGAGACGTTCGTGTACAACGGACTCGATCCGGCGGATTTCATCTTTCGCCCGCGCAAGGAGCAGTGGGATCTCTTCCTCGGCAAGCTGCACAGCGACCGCGGCTATCACTGGGCGATCGAAGCGGCGAAGCGCACGGGCCGCAGGTTGATCGTCGCGGGTGGCTGGCGGCCCAGCTTCACCGGCGTCATCAAGTACGTCGGTGAAGTGGGCGGCAAACGCAAGGCGGTCCTGCTCGCGCGCGCGCGCTGTCTCTGGATGCCGGCGCAGTGGGATGAGCCGTTCGGATTGCCGACGATCGAGGCGTTGTTCTCCGGGACTCCCGTGCTGGGCACGAAGCGGGGCGCTTTGCCCGAGATCCTTACGCCCGAGGTCGGCGCGATCTGCGCCACGCTCGATGAGATGATCGCTGCGGCGGAGAAAATCGGCACGCGCGAGCCGCGGGCGTGCCGCGCGCATGCGGAACGGTGGTTCACCCATCTCGAGATGGCATCCGAGTACGTGCGGATGTACCAGGGCCTCATCGGCACCGGCTCTCTGCCGAGCGGCCGAGTGACGCAGGCAACGGGAGATCGCTAGCCCTGCACGTCGCGCTGCTGTCCCACCATCCGTTGCCGGTGCGGGGGTATGGCGGGACGCAGCGTGTCGTGGCGGCGCTCGTTCACGGACTCGCCGAGCTGGGCCATCGCGTCAGCCTGCTCGCGCCCACCCACACAAGCCTGCCGGGCGCGACGTGGATCGCGGTTTCCCGCAAAGTCCTGGTTGGACCAGCGTCGGCTCTGATCGCCTATGTGCCCCGTGACGTTGAGGTTGTTCACGCGCACTATCCGATTGGGCGTCCACCTGATGGATGGCCGTTTCTGCAGACGCTGCACGGAAATCTGCGCGCCGGCGAGCAACGAGCGCCAAATACCGTGTTCCTCTCGCGGGACCATGCGCGCAGGCACGGCGCCACATGTTTCGTGTACAACGGCCTGGATCCCGCCGGCTTTCAGTTTCAGCAACAGAAAGAGGATTACGACCTCTTCATCGGCCGCCTGCACAGCGCGAAGGGATATCGCTGGGCAATCGAGGCCGCGAAGCGCACGGGGCAGCGCCTGGTGATCGCCGGCGGCTGGCGGCCGAGTCTTCGGCGGAAGATTCGCTATGTGGGTACGGTCGACAGTGACAGGAAGCGCGCACTGCTTGCAGGCGCACGTTGTCTCTGGATGCCGGCGCTCTGGGACGAGCCGTTCGGGCTCACGCTCATTGAGGCGCTGTTTTCGGGTACGCCGGTGCTCGGCACACATCGCGGCGCATTGCCGGAGATCATCACCCCCGAGGTCGGCGCGTTGCGCGACACCCTCGATGACTTGGTCGAGGCGTCACGTACGATTGCGACGCGCTCGAGCGAGGCGTGTCGTGCTCACGCGACCCGCTACTTCACGCACATCACGATGGCAGAAGAGTACGTGCGCGTTTACCACCATCTCATTACCAACGGGGCGCTGCCGCCCGGCCGGCCGACTTCCTAGACGACGTGGTAGTTGCGAAACTCAAACACCCGCGCACCCGTCAGCCGCTCGATCCAGTCGGACACGTAGTAGCGCAGGTGCGTCGGCGTGAAGCGCGGCGGCTCGACCTCGATTGACGGCTGCCGCTGGCACGCGGCGATCCACTCCCGCGCCACGACCGGATGGCTGCCGGTGAACGGCCGGAGCAACGGAATCCATTCGAGACTCTCCCGCCGCCGAACCTGCTCGAGACGATCGGCGGCCCAGGGATACATGTGCTGGGTGATCTGGAGCTTCGCGTTGATCGCGCGGGCCGGACGCGCCCAGCCGTAGTGGAACATCTGCGCATCGGTCAGACGTGCGCGAATCTTGCGACGCGCCGGGCCGGAGCCGACGCGGAACCCCTGCGCGCCCTCGTAAGGATGGATGTCTCGTCCGAGGCGGATGCAGCGCACTTCCCGGCGATACCAACGCCGGTTCGTCGCGATCGTGTCGAATCCGCCGTAAAAATGCAGATAGTTGACGAGCAACCCTTCCACGCGGGCATCGCCGTCCCACTCGGCCACCTTCTCCTTGAGTATCCGGGCTCCCGTCTCATGCAGGACTTCGTCGGCCTGGACATAGATCCCCCAGGAGCCCCGGCACGCGTCCATCGCGCGCTGCGTTTCCGCCGCAAGCGTCTCGTCGCCTTTGCTCATGTCCCACACGCTGTCGATGATGCGAACGCGAGGGTCGGCGACCCCAGCGAGGACATCGCGCGTGTCGTCGTCCGATTTGCCGACGTTGACGATGACCTCGTCGCACACTGCAAGCGCCGAGCGCATCGCCGCGACGATGGGGAAGTTGAGATTGACCGCGTTACGAACGAGAGTGAAACCGGACAGCACGTCAGCTACGGAACTGCAGGTTGTACAGACGGCGGTACAGGCCGTCGGCGGACAGGAGGTCGCCGTGCGTGCCGCGCTCGACGATGCGGCCCTCCGCTAGCACAACGATGAAGTCCGCGTGCTGCACGGTGGCGAGCCGGTGCGCGATGACGAACACCGTGCGATGCGCCATGAGACGCTCGATCGCCTCCTGTACCAGCCGCTCGGACTCCGTGTCGAGCGCGCTGGTGGCTTCGTCGAGAATGAGGATCGGTGGATCGCGCAGCAGCGCGCGCGCAATCGCGATCCGCTGGCGCTGGCCGCCGGAGAGCCGGGTGCCGCGCTCGCCGAGCACCGTGCCATAGCCCTCCGGGAGCCGCATGATGAAGTCGTCCGCGTTGGCCGCGCGCGCCGCCGCGCGCACTTGGTCGAGCAGCATGTCCTTCAGCCCGTAGGCGATGTTCGCGAGCACCGTCTCGTTGAGCAGGACCGTCTCCTGCGACACGATCCCCATCAACCGCCGCAATGACGTCCGCGTGAAGTTCGTGAGCGGCACGCCGTCCATGAGGATCTCGCCCCGCGTGGGCTCGTAGAAGCGGGGCAGGAGGTCGACGAGCGTGGTTTTCCCGGCCCCCGATGGACCCACGATCGCGACGACCTGGCCGCGCTGCACCTCGAGATCGACATCGCGGAGCACCGACTCGGCGGGCTCGTATTCGAAGGACACGCCGCGAAATTCGATGCGCTCGCTGAACTCCGCCGTGGTCTCGCCCGGCCGGTCGCCCTCCGCGGACGGCAGGTCGAGGACCTCGAACACGCGATCCGCGGACGCGACGGCGGCTGCCATGACGGTCGGATAATTCGAGACCGATTTGATGGGCGACATGAGCCGCAAACTCACCGCCAGGAACGTGATCAACACCGCGGGATCGAGCGTGGCCCCGAGCGCGAGCCGCGTCCCGACCACGAGGATCAGGACGATCATGAAGCCGCCGAACACTTCGCTGACCGGACTCGTGAGACTGGAGTAGCGCTGCGCCCGCAGCACGCGTTTGCGGTAGCGCTCGGCGAGGACTTGGAAGCGCTCCAGCTCGAACGCCTCGGCCACGTAGGCGCGCACCAGCTTCGCCGATGCAATCATCTCGCCCACTTGGCTCGTCACCTCGCCCCGCTCCGCCGCGAGCTCGCGCGAGCGGCGGCGGAGGCGATTGATCATCGGGCGAATGATGAGCAGCAGCACGGGCGCGAGCAGCAGGGACAGCAGCGTCAGTTTGACGGACAGGCCGAACAGAATGATGACGTAGACGATGATCACGACGACGTTTTGCAGCAGCGACGCCAGCGCCGCGCTCAC
>DASWCE010000114.1:0-2681 GCA_036390255.1 Gemmatimonadales bacterium
TTCGCTGCATCGAGCGACGTGCTGGTTTCGATTCGCGCGAGCGTTTCTGCTCCCTGCTCCGTGCTCCGCGCTCCCTTTTTCACCAGCCGCTCGATGTTCGCCGATATCGTCTTGAGCGCGCGATCCAACGCGTCCTGTGCAACGTCCACCAGCGTGACGTTCCATCCCTGCTGCGCAAACACGTGGGCGATCCCGTTGCCCATCGTTCCGGCGCCCACGACCGCAACTTTGCTCACGCGGCGACCTGTACGGGCGCCGGCGCCGCTGCTGGCGTGAACGCGCCCTTCCGGGTCAGCAGAAAAAGCGTGCCGGCACTGAGCGCGATCGTCGCGACAATCCCGCCTTCCGGTCCGAACGCGCCGCCGTCGAGCCAGCGATGCAGTCCCGGTGTGTATTCCACCACGGGGACGTGAAACATGTAGCCCGAAACAGGTGCATCGAACAGCAGCGCGAGCCCGGCATTCCAGCCGAAATGCGCGCCCCAGGCGAGCGGCATGCCGCCCGCGAAGAACGCGATGGACAGCCACAGCGCGGCGAGGAAAATGTTCGCGAGGCTGAAGACGCTGACGCTGGGATTTCCGAGATGTAACAACGCGAACGGAACGCCAACCACGATCATCGCGGAGAAAACGCCAAGCCCGTCGGTTAGGCGTCGCAGCGGATAACCGCGAAATCCCAGCTCTTCAGCCAGCGCCGAGAGCACGAGCCCGAGCATGAGCGGCAATGCCACACCCGCCCAAACATTCCAGTCACCTGTGAAGGCGAGCCGCGCACCGAACACGAGCGCAAGTCCAATGGCGAAGGCAGCCATGAAGGCACCGAGCGCGACGCCTCGCAGCCCGGGGACGAGGACCGGCCGACGCCATCCCATGTCGGACCAGGAGCGCTTATTGAGTAGGCGGCCGATGAGGAGCGTGGCCGCGCCGAACGCGATGACCTCGTAGACGCCATTGCGAGCCACCTCCCACTCGCGGCCTCCCCACCCCGGCACGAACTCGGCGATGCCAATCGTCACCCCGAACCCGATCACCCAGAACAGAATGACCCAGCCCAGCGCAATCGCGACGCGCTTCACATCCGCAAACGAAACGCGCGCCATCAGAGGCGCGCGCGAATGGTTGGGGTGAGTCTCGTCAGGACGGGGACGAGGATCACCAGCTTGAGCAGGTCTCCCAACAGAAACGGCCAGGTCCCCAGCTGCGCGGCGGCCGACACGTTGCCCGTCAAAATGGCGAGCTGGGCGAGACCACCCAGGTGGATCAGCACGAGGCCCACGAAGACGCCCAAAGCAACGCGCGTCCACCGCCGCCCCGTGTCCTCACCCCCTGACCCCCTCTCCACACTGCGGAGAGGGGGAACGATCGCCCCTGCCGCGTATGCCGCGATCGGATACGCCAGCAGATAGCCACCGGTCTGACCAAAGAGACGGGCGATCCCCGGCAACAGGAGCGGACTCGGTGTGAACACCGGGAGACCCGCCGCGCCCATCGCGAGATACAGAATCATGCTGAGGGCGCCGAGCCGCGGGCCCAGCAACCCGCCGACGAGCAGCACGGCCATCGGCTGCAGGGTCATGGGCACCGGTGTACCCGGAAGCGGCACTGCGACTTGCGCTGCGAGCGCGACAAGGACCGCGCCGATGACAACCGCGCCAAGTTGAATGCCCAATGTAGAACGTCCAATGACCAGTGTGCTTTCCATTTAGATCATCTCCACCGACAGGGCGACTGCGTTGCCGCCACCGAGGCATAGCGTGGCGAGACCGGTTCGTTTTCCGTACTGCTTCAGGGCATACAAGAGTGTGGTGAGCACGCGCGCGCCGGACGCGCCGATGGGATGGCCCAGTGCGATGGCGCCGCCGTGCACGTTCACGCGCGACCAGTCCCAAGCGAGCGCCTTGCCGTCGGCGAGCGCCTGCACGGCGAACGCTTCGTTCGCTTCGATCAGATCGTAATCGGAAATCTTGGTGCCGACTTTCTTCATCAGGTTCTGCACGGCCACGATCGGCGCGAAGAACAAGTCTTTGGGCTCGCCGCCACCCGTCGCGTAGCCGGTGATTTTCGCGATCGGCTTCACGCCGTGCGCCTTGGCGAACGCGAGCGAGCTCACTACGAGCGCGCTGGCGCCATCGTTCAGGCCCGGCGCATTGCCCGGCGTCACCGTGCCGCCCTTCTCGAACGAGGGCTTCAGCGCCGCAAGCTTTTCGAGCGAGGTATCGGCGCGCGGGCCCTCGTCCTTCTCGACTTTATCGACGGGCACGATTTCAGCCTTGAAGAAGCACGACTCCATCGCTTTCACGGCCTTCTGGTGACTCGCGAGCGCGAACTCGTCCTGCGCCTTGCGCGAAATCCCCGCCTTCTTCGCCGTGTATTCGGCGAGGTTGCCCATGTGCGTGTTGGAGAACGAATCCCACAGCCCATCGTGAATCATGCCATCCACGAGCTGTGAGTTGCCCGCCTTGATGCCGCCGCGCATGCCGTAGACATAGTGCGGCGCGTTCGACATCGACTCGAAGCCGCCGGCCACCACACACTGCTCGTCGCCCGCCTTGATGGCTTGCGCCGCGAGCATCACCGCCTTGAGCCCCGAGCCGCAGACTTTGTTGATCGTCATCGCCGGGACCGTGCCGAGCAGCCCCGCGTGAATCGCCGCCTGGCGCGCCGGCGCCTGCCCTTCGCCGC
>DASWCE010000115.1:0-4717 GCA_036390255.1 Gemmatimonadales bacterium
GGCGCGGCGCGGCCACCGCGTCCGGGAGCGGCATGTCCTGGTCGATGACGTCGCTGATCACCTGATACACGGCGGTCGGGATGCGCGAGCCGCCGGGCGAGCCGAGGACGAGCGCCAGCCGGCCCGCGGGGTCGAGCACGATGGAGGGCGTCATCGCCGACAGCATCCGCTTTCCCGGCGCGATGGCGTTGGCCTCACCCTGAATCAGCCCGAACAGGTTGGGCTTCCCCGGCGCTGACGTGAAATCGTCCATCTCGTCGTTCAGCAGGAATCCCGCACCGGTGACGGTGACGGCGCTCCCGAAGTCGTTGTTGAGGGTCGTCGTGCAGGAGACGGCGTCGCCCGCGGTGTCGACGATGGAGTAGTGCGTCGTCTCCGTGCCTTCCGAGCGGACGCCGGCGGACGGCGGCGTCGGAGTCGCGCGCTGGGCATCGATGGCGGCCCGCAGCTCGCCGGCGTACGACTTCGACAGCAGCCGCTGGAGCGGCATGTCGACGAAGTCGGGGTCGCCGAGGTAGCGGTTGCGGTCGATGTAGGCGCGGCGCATCGCCTCCGTCTGGAGGTGCATCAGCGTGGCGCTGCCGAACGCCGGAAGCGGCGCGTATCCCTCCATCACGTTGAGAATCTCGGCGAGCGTGACGCCCCCTCCCGAGGGCGGTGGCATCGTGTAGATGGTGTAGCCGCGGTAGGTGATCCGGATCGGGTTGCGCCATTTGGGGCGGTAGCGCGCGAGGTCCTCGCGGCTGATGAGCCCGCCGCCCCGCTCCATTTCCTGCACGATCAGCTCAGCGATGCTCCCGCGGTAGAACACGCGTGGCCCGCTGTCGGCGATCAGCTGCAGCGTGCGCGCCAGCTCGGGCTGCACGAACCGTGTGCCGGGCGGCGCTTCCTGACCCTTCACGAGGAATTGCGCGGCGGAGGCCGGGAAGCGACCGAGGCGTTCCGCCGCCATCCCGATCTGACGGCTGCGCGGAAAGTCGAGCTCGTACCCCTCCCGGGCCAGCCGGATGGCGGGCGCGAGCAGCTCCCGCCACGACAGCTTCCCAAACTTGCGATGGGCTTCGAACATCCCCGCCACGCTGCCCGGCACGCCGACCGAGAGGTGGCCAGTGAGCGACGCCGCCGTGACGTTGCCGGCAGAATCCACGTACATGTCGTGGCTGGCGCGCCGCGGGGCGGTCTCCCGATAGTCGAGCGCGCGCACCGGGCCAGCGCGCATGCGGATGACCATGAACCCGCCGCCCCCGATGTTCCCCGCGACGGGGTGGACGACGGCGAGCGCGAACCCGACCGCCACGGCGGCGTCCACCGCGTTGCCCCCGCGCCGCAGGATGTCCGTGCCGACCTCGCTCGCGAGCGGGTGCGACGACACGACCATGGCGTGCGGTGCGGTGACGGCCTGGGCGCGGCCGGCGAGCGCCCAGTCGGCGGCGATGAGCGCCCGGTGGGCTGGGGCAGCGGTGGTGGGGCCGGGACCAGGAGCCGCGCCGGGGGCGGCCGGTGCCGTGGGGAGAGGTCCGCGTGGCCCGGCGGGTGCGAGTTCTGGCGGCTGGACTCCGCCGCCGCAGGCGGCGAGGAGCGCGAGACTTATCAGGAGCGACGTGCGCATGCTCAATTGTGCACGGTGACCTGACGTCGGGTCAACGGAGCGTCGAGGCGAGCCCGGTCGGAGCGATACGCTGCGTGGCTCCCGCAGCGTAACCGCGCCTGGCGGCGCGTTGTCTTCAGGGTAGAATTGCGTTTGTGATCGACAATCCTGCGGGAAAGAAGGCAAGGCCGCCACATCTGACAAAGGAGGAACCCGTTATGAAGAGCAGAGGCATGCCGACGATTGCGACCGTGACGGCACTCGTCAGTGCCTTGGGCGGGAGCGCCATGGCCGCCCAGGACAAGTACACCGTGAAGGTGCCCGGTGGGCTCGCGTTCTCCGAGTTCAGGGGATACGAAAGCTGGAACGTTGTCTCCATCAGTCAGGACGGAGGCCTGCTCGCGGCGATCCTCGCCAATCCCGTGATGATGGACGCCTACCGGGCCGGCGTTCCTGGCAACGGCAAGCCGTTCCCCGACGGCTCCAAGATGGCGAAGATCCACTGGAACCCGAAGAAGATGGAGACCTTCCCCGCGGCGACGGTGCCGGGCACGCTGCATGACGTCGACTTCATGGTGAAGGACAGCAAGAGATTCGCGGACACCGGCGGGTGGGGATGGGCTGTGTTCAAGTATGAGGCCGCATCCGGTACATTCACGCCCGGCACCTCGGCCGACGTGCCGCCGCAGGGGAACGACGCTAAGTGTGGATTCGCGTGCCACACGATCGTGAAGATGAGAGACTACGTCTTCACCGATTACGGAAGGCGCTGAGCGGGGGAGAGATTGTCGTAACAGCAGTCCGGCGACGGTACCTATCGTGCGGCTCCACTACATCCATTGCATGCCCCCGTTGCCGATGCATTCGGCAACGTCATCTTACAAGTGGAGGTGCTCTCATGAGTACTTTCGGGACGCCCGCCGCCTAACAAGCGCTTGAAGCTGTCGGGCGGTGATCGTTCTAGGGGAAGCGGAGTGTTGTGCCCTGGCGGGCACGGACTAACGTCCACAACTCTTGCGCCGGCGGGCGGGTCGCCCGCAGCTTGAGCCCGATCCGTTAGCCTGCGCGGAGACGCATCCATGAGGCGAGCATTGCTTCAGCTACTAGGCCTATTGGCAGCGTTGCCATGCTTCGGTCAGCGTGCGCCAACTCGTTCGCCGGCGTCGCCCACGGACAGCCTGCGAGCGGCGTGGACGCCTGAGAGTATCACGGTTGACCGACCTCACGGCCCCACAGGGCTCGACTCCCCGGCGGTAATCCGCTTTCACAACGGGCAGCGGTTCGCCACGGGACTGTACAATGCGAAGTTCCTCGGCATCCTACCATCGAGTAAAACTCCATACGTAGTGTTAAGTGGCCGCGGGTGCGACGAATGCGATGCCAACATCTCGATCTACATCCTCTCACCCCTTGGCCCGCCAGTTCGCGAGGCAACTACTGATCGCTACTGGAGTCCTGGTCAGGAAACTGATCGTGAGACCGGCAAGATCATACGCAAGTCACGCGCCTTCATCGGTCACTGCCTGCCCGATCTGACCGACGCTATCATCTGGTACGACAACCTCGCTCCGGATCAAGGTCCATGGCGCACAGGTCTTTCCCTCGTGCGCATCGTGGCCGACACGGTTGCCTCCGAGTTACGTACTCCTCCACCGTCCATATCCGCGACCTTGCGCCTCGTGGGACTCGGCGTGTGCAGAGAGATACCAGGACTCGCCGAGTCCAGTGAGCCCTGATGTCCGCGCCGCCTAACAAGCGCTTGAAGCTGCCGGGCGTTTATCGGTCTAAAGGAAGCGGAGTGTTGTGCGCTAACGGGCACGAACTATCGTTCAATGATGGATGCGCGCGCGGGCGAGTCGCCCGCAGCTTCAGCGCGATCCGTTGACCCGCACACAACATGGGAGCCGCCCCATGAGAGCCACGCTGCAGCTCGACGTTACTACCAGATCGCACGGTGCAGGCGTACGCCCTCTTCGGGCTCTGCTGGTCGCATGCTTTCTCGCCCTTGCTCCGATGTTGGCCTTCGCTCAGCAACCGGCGCCGACACCTGTCCCGCGCGACACCTCCCCCGCTGCCCAACTGCAACAGATGATGGGGATGTTCAATCAGATGGGCCCGATGTATGAGGCGATGATGAAGTCGATGATCGAAGGCACACTCAAAGCACTTGCAGAACCGGAGAACGTTGAGCGAATGGCCGCCTTTACCCGCCGCTACTATCAAGCGCTGATGAAGCAGGGCTTCACTAAGGATGAGGCCCTGCAGATTGTGGCGGGGGTCGGTGTGCCAGTGATGAGAATGGGTAGATAACTAGATCGTGTGCCCGTTGCACCACCCCTTCCACCCGCGCGGCGTACGGTCGCCGGAAGCACGGGCGACGCGTAGATTAGGCCCTCTATGATCCTCGGCCTCACGACGTTCACCCTGATCCACGTGGTGGTGAGTCTCGTCGGCATCATCGCCGGCCTCGTCGTCGCGGGGGGGCTCGTCGGCGGCAAGCGGCTCGACCGCTGGGCGGTCGTCTTTCTGGTCACCACCATCGCGACGAGTGCCACCGGGTTCGGCTTTCCCTTCGTTGCCTTCCTGCCGTCTCACGCCGTGGGGATCGTGTCGCTCGTGGTCCTGCCGATCGTGATCGTGGCGCACTACGTCAAGCACTTCGCCGGAGCGTGGCGCCGGACCTACGTGGTCGGCGTCGTCTTCGCCACCTACCTCAACGTCTTTGTGCTTGTCGTGCAGCTGTTCCGCAGGCTTCCCGCGTTGGTCGTTGCCGCACCGACCCAGTCCGAGCCGCCCTTTGCGATCACGCAGGCTCTGGTGCTGGCGCTCTTCGTCTGGCTGGCGGTGGCCGCCGACAAGGGGTTCCGCCCCGCACCAACCGGCACCGTCTGACCTTGCCTCGTGACCACTGATCAACGGGGCTCACTTGTCCGACCTTCCGATCGCCTGCACCCTCACTCCCGCTGAGCTTCAACAACGCCGCGCCGGACTGCTGCCGGGCCTGCTCGCCCGCGCGAGAGAGCGCATCCCCGTTCCCGACGGCTATCGCTGGCGCTTCGCGCCGGCGGACGATCTCCTCGCCGCAGTTGCGTCCGTCATCGACGCGGAGCGCCGCTGCTGTCGCTTCCT
>DASWCE010000116.1:0-8745 GCA_036390255.1 Gemmatimonadales bacterium
TCGACCCGCGAGGAGATCGCATGGACGGGAAGTGGCGCGCGGACGAGCGCGGTCGGCATCGAGCCGGACGTCGCGGTCGTCGTCGACGTCACCCACGCCACCGATTATCCTGGGGCCGATAAGAAACACTCAGGCGACCACAAGCTCGGCGGCGGGGTCGTCTTGAGCCGCGGGTCGTCGGTGAGCGCGGTGGTGTTCGACATGCTGGTCGAGTGCGCCGAGCAGGCGAAGATCCCGTACACCATCCAGGCGGCGCCGCGCGACACCGGAACGGATGCTGATGCGATCTACAACGCCATGCGCGGCATTCCCACCGGCCTCGTGAGCGTCCCCAACCGCTACATGCACAGTCCAAACGAGATGGTGGCGCTCGAGGACCTCGATCGCGCCGTCGATCTCCTCGCCGCGTTTGCCCGCCGCCTCGAACCGGGGATGGACTTTATTCCCAAATAGCCGTTAAAAAAGCAGGGCCCCGGCGAACTGCCCGGGGCCCTGAGTTGGTCAGGAGTTACGACACCCTACTGCAGATACATCCCGAATAAGAGAGGCACGGTCGTCGCTGGGACGTCGCTGTGAAAGCTGACCGCGTAACCACTACCGCCACATCCGTCGCCAGCCACGGGTTCCGTCTGGGTGTAGCCGGTTTGGACACTGACGCACACCTCATACGCGGTGTTGTTGGCCAGGCCCGGGAGCGAGAAGCTGCCGTCGTCGAGCGTCGCGGTGCTGGCAATCACCTGGCCGTTCCAGAAGAGCTGAACGGTCCACCCCGCCAGACCCATCTCGCCCGCGAACTTGTCGCGAGAGCCGTTGCCATCGACGTCCTCGTACACCATCCCTACCGCCTCATTCTGCCCGCTCGGGGGGTTTGAGGGCGGAGGCGGCGGCGGAGGCGGCGGCACCGGAGCCGGAGGCGGCGGTGGCGGTGGCGGCGGCGGCGGTGGCGGCGGTGGCGGCGGCACTGGAGCTGGCGCCGGCACCGGAGCTGGCGCCGGCACCGGAGCTGGTGGCGGCGGGCACTTGTTGGCCTGGGCCTGTGCGACCGCAGCAGCACCGCGCTGGCTGTTGCCGTTCTGGCCAGCCTGCGGAGTGTTCTTGCACTTGTTGGCGTTGCTGTTGCCCTGCGCGGCGACCGCAACGAGCGGCAACGCCGAGAGGGCGAGCAACACGGAGACTACACGAACGCCTTTCATGATCTCTCCTGACCGAAGAGGTCGTAGACACACGAACAGCACCCACGACCCGGGCAAGAACCGCACCCATTTCAGTGGAGAGATGACAAGCGCAAATCGGACAATGGCTTACGTCGTTAACACGGAACGAAATTCGGCATGCTTGTGTCGTGATGTTTGACGTTGCGTAATGCGGTTTTCATGGCGATCTGCAAGTGACACAAAGGCAGCAAAGGCTGCCTATTTTCGTTTTAGATCCGCGAGTGCAGCCTGCGCGGCCGCCCGCACCTCCCTGTCACCATCATCCGTCAAGCCCTCGAGCGTGCCAACGGCCGCTGGTGTCGCGGCGAGGCGCAAGGCTTCGACTGCCGTGGCCCGCAGTCCGGCCGGCTTGCGGCCGAATAAGCGACCGCCCGGCTGCGCGAACTTGATGAGCGCCTGTACCGCCGACGCGCTCCCGATGCGTCCGAGCGCGAGGATCAGCTCGCGTTCGACGCCCTCGTCCTTTTCCTCTTCCATCGCGACGACCAGCGGCATCGCCAGCGCGCTCGATTTCTTCCCTCCCACACCGAGGGCCGCCTGCATGCGGACCTCAGGTGACTTATCCCGCAGCGCCCGGCGCAACGGCTCCGCCGCCGCACTTGACCCGATCTTCGCCAGCGCCGACGCCACCGCTTTGCGGACGCGCTCGTCCTCATGAGCGAGCTGCTGCGCCAAGGCCGGGACCGCCTCCTCGAGACCGAGCTCTCCCGCCAGCTCGGCCACGTTGCGCACCACGAACCACTGGTGATGTCCCAGCATGTGCACCAGTTGGTCGGTGCCTTCCTTCATGCCAGTCAACGCCATGAAAATGCCGCGGCGCTCTTCGATGGTCGGGGCAGCGACGAGCAGATCGAGCAGCACCTCGACGCCATCCTCCCCTGCCCGGCGCAATACCAACAGCGCGTCGTCCCGGTCCGACGGGTGGTTGGCCACCTCGGCGATCGCTTCCAGGAAGGCTTTGTTGTACATCCGCTTCAGCGCGATCGAATACTGACGGCGCCGAGTCGCATCGCTGACTTGCTCTTCGGCCCGAGCGATTCCGGCCACAATCGCGAGCGCTTGCGAGACGCGGTTGGTCTTCATCGCGGTCTCGAGTTGGCGGCCGAGTACAGCGAGCAGGTCTCCGATGTGCGGCCCATCCGGCCGTTCCCGCAGCTGCGCAATCAACGCCGCGGGGTTTTGTGTCGCCGCAGCCGGTGGTGAAAACGCGGCGTGCGCCGCGCTGGCCTCGCGAACGATGTCCGGGACGCCCTCCGCTTCCCCCCTTACAGGCGTCTTGGGAGCCGGGGGGGCGGTGGGGGTGGGGGTGGGGGGCGCGACAGGTGCACGAGGTCTCGCGCCCTGCAGAGTCAGAACAGTGTCGGTCCGGGCTGGCGCTCGCGGTTCGGCGGGTGATTCCGGTTCCAGGACGGGAGTGTGCATGGTGACAGAGATCCGCTTCGTGCCATTTGCGCGCAGCCGCGACGCGATATCCTCATCGCCGGGCTGATCCGCGAGTGCGCGCAGCAGCTCGAACACCTCGGCGACGGGCGGATCGGCCGGGATGGTGATCTCCTTCACCGCATGGAATTCGAGCCGCTGGGCCAGTGTGTTGCCATCCAGCGTCGTCCCGTTCACGGCCAGGCGTCCATCCTGCACGCTCAGCGTCACGCCCTGGACCTTGAGGAGCCCGGCCAGGGTGCGGAACTGCGCCTTCTGTTCCTCTTTCGCTCCGGGATCGCGAAACAGGTCCAGAGTGCGCGCGAACAGCGCGGCGAATTCCCGCGGGCTGGCCATGGGGAGGCTCAATCTATAGAGTACGCTTCATGACCGCAGGCTCAGTGTCGGAGGCCACAAAGGTCGTGCGCGCCCTGCGCGCGGCGCATCTGCACGACGAAGGCCGAAAGGCGCTGCTGCAGATGACGTGCGAGCGCATCCAGTCGTGGGGCCCGCCCTTCACCTCCGTCTACGCCTACATGCTCCACGGCAACGACCTCGAGCTCGAGGCGTACGCGGGCCGCGAGACGGAGCACACCCGGATTCCCGTCGGCAAGGGTGTGTGCGGCACCGCGGTTGCCGAGCAGCGAGACCAGAACGTCGCGGACGTCAGCGTGATCGGGAATTACCTGGCCTGCAATGTGTTTACCAAATCGGAACTGGTGGTGCTGATCCGGCGCGGCGACCACATCCTGGGGCAGATCGACATCGATTCCGATGTGCCGAACGGATTTGGTGAGCGCGAGCATGCCGAGGTGAAGGAAATCGCCGACGCGCTGGCTGTTCTGTTGTAGTGCAGTTATTCACGCGGCAGGTCGGAAGCGGTCCTCTGGTTGTGGTGCTGCATGGCGGGCCCGGTGCGAGTCACGACTATCTCCTTCCCCAGTACGACCACCTCGCCAGACGGCGCTCTCTCCTTTATTACGACCAGCGCGGCGGCGGCCAGTCCCCCGTTCCGCGGGACACGCAGGTCGGCTGGCGGGAGCACGTCGCCGATCTGGACGCGCTGCGAGCGCAGCACAGCCTCGAGCAGCTCACGCTGTGCGGATACTCCTGGGGCGGATTGCTTGCGGTGCTCTACTTTCTCGAGCACCCCGAACGCGCCGCGCGCCTCGCGCTAGTTTCCCCCGCCGGGGTCACAGCCGGGTACCGGCGCCAGTTCGAAGACGAGTTCGCCCGGCGCATGCAGGCGCCGGAGATCCAGCGGGAGCGGGATGTGCTGCGCGCGAGTGGCTTGCGTGAACGCGATCCTGCGGCGTACCAGCGGCGCGCCTTCGAGCTGTCGGTCGCCGGCTACTTCCGTAATTTCCACGACGCCAAGAAGCTCACCGCGTTTCGAGTGACGGCGCGCACGCAGGAAGCCGTATGGAGGAGCCTAGTAGACTACGATCTGCGGCCGCGGCTTCGCGACCTCGTCTCCCGCTTCCCCCTTCCCCCGTCCCTCGTCGTGCACGGCACCTTCGATCCACTTCCTGTTGCTGGATCGCGTGAGCTTGCGGCTTTGCTTTCGGCCGAATTCGTGGAGCTCCCGGTAGGACATTGTCCGCACGTGGAGGCCACGGAGGAGTTCGTACGGGCGCTGGACGGGTTTCTCCCTTCGATCTAGCCTTCGGCGCCATCGCACCGGTGCGGTTTCCGGCGATCGCCGAGGCGCTACAGCAGGAAGGAGCCGCGACGACCGACCGAGACCGCTTCGTGCTGCTCGAGCCGGTCGGCCGGCTGCTGCGCGAGATGGTGCCACAAGACTCGGAGGGAGGGGCCGACGCGCTCGATGCCCATGTGCTGCTGCTGCATCACGCGTATCTGTTTTGGGCCGCTGGGCAGCGCGTCTACCAGATCAGCGACGGAATACTGCGTCGAGCGATCGCCGCAACCCCGATCACGACCGTGCCGCCCGATCCGGCGCAGTATCTCCAGCTCCCGGAGCTGCGTGTGTGGGGATCACCGAACGGCGCGAGCCCGCCCGAGCCGCTCGACGGCATGTTCATCCACCGGACTGATGCAGCTCGGAGCATTGCCGTCCTCGCGATCTTCGGCATGCGCGCGGACCGGCCCGGCTTCAGTGCCGTGGGGCTCGATGGGCGAGCCGATCCCGACGATGCGTCGCCGAGTGAGATCGAAATTGCGTCAACCCGCGAGGATGGCAGCCCGGCATTCGGGCCGAAACTGGCAGGTGGAACGGCGGCGGGACTCTACTCCGTCGCCAATGCCGGCGAGCTGCTCCTGCTCACCGGGCGCCTGCTGGCGCTGCTAGATTCCGGCAACCCCCATGAAGACGAAAGTCGCGGCGGCACGAACGGCCGAACGTAAGGCGCGGGCCCGAAAGATCATTGCCCGCCTGAAGCGCGAATACCCGGACGCGACGTGCGCGCTGCATCATTCCAGCGCCTTGGAGCTCGCCGTCGCCACGATCCTGTCGGCGCAGTGCACCGACGCCCGCGTCAACATGGTCACCCCGCATCTCTTCACGAAGTACCGCACCGCGGCCGACTATGCTGCGGCTGACCCGCGTGTCCTCGAGAAGGAGATCCAGTCGACCGGCTTCTTCCGGAATAAGACCAAATCGATCATCGGCATGGCGCAGGCGCTCGTCGAGCGGCACGGCGGCGAAGTCCCGCAGACCATGGACGAGCTGACCGCACTCCCCGGCATCGGGCGTAAAACCGCCAATGTTATCCTCGGCACGTGGTTCAGGAAGAACGAGGGCGTCGTGGTCGACACCCACGTACACCGTCTCACCCGCCTCCTGGGGCTTACGCGCCAGGACGACCCGGTAAAAATCGAGCAGGAGCTGATGGAGATCGTGCCTCGGGAAGACTGGACCTGGTTTTCGCACACGTTGATTCAGCACGGACGTGCCGTCTGTATCGCGCGGCGGCCGCGCTGTGCTGATTGCGTGTTGAATAGGCTATGTCCGAGCTCGCTAGTATGAGGCCACGCTGCAAGACTGCGTGATTCCATGACCATCTCTCTGCCCCCGGTGGATCGCTCCAGCCTTATCGCCACCAGACGCGACATCCACCAGCACCCCGAGCTCGGGTTCGAGGAGACGCGGACCGCCGCGCTCGTCGCGGAGCGATTGCGGAAACTGGACTACCACGTCACGCCCGGTATAGGGAAGACGGGCGTCGTGGGACTAAAGAAGCAGAACGGTCGCTGTGTGCTGCTGCGGGTGGACATGGACGCCTTGCCGGTCGAGGAGGCGAATGCCGTCCCATATCGTTCTACGACGCCGGGGAAGATGCACGCCTGCGGTCACGACGGGCATGTCGCGATCGGCCTTGAGGTAGCCCGCCGGCTCGCCCCGCTCGAGCTCGGCGGGAGCGTGAAATTCGCGTTCCAGCCCGCAGAAGAAGCATCGAATGGCGCGCAGGCGATGATCAGCGACGGTGTGCTGGAGACACCAAAAGTGGATGCCGCGTTCGGCATTCACCTCTGGAACGACCTGCCGGTCGGCACCGTCGGCATCATGGCCGGACCGGTGATGGCGTCGGTGGACCAGTTCGAGATCGAGATCGTGGGACGCGGCGGCCACGCCGCGGCGCCGCATCAGACGATCGATCCTGTGCTGGTGGCGGCGCACGTCATTACCGCGCTCCAGAGCTTGGTGTCGCGGCGCCGCGATCCACTGTCCGAAGCGGTCGTCTCCGTCACGGAAGTGCACGCCGGCCGAGCGTTTAACGTGATCCCCGATCGCGCGGACCTGCGCGGGACGGTGCGCACGTTCGGCGGACATTTCTTCGAGGATGCGCCGCGACTGGTTGAGGAGACGGCGCAAGGCGTCGCGTCCGCGTTCGGGGCACATGCCAACGTGAACTACCGCCGTCTGAGCGCGCCGCTGATCAATAATGAAGAGCTGAGCACGATGATGCGCGACGTCGCCGCCGATTTGATCGGGCACGATAGTGTGCGGCAGGGCGTCCGGACCATGGGCGGCGAAGACATGGCCTACTTTTTGGCGAGCGTGCCGGGGTGCTTTGCATTTGTGGGATCGGCGCCGAAGGGCGGTCGCGCTTCCCCCCACCACAGCCCGACGTTCGATATCGACGAGGACTCTCTCGTGATTGGCGCGGAACTGTTGACCCAAACCGCCATTCGCTACCTGAGCTAGTTCGTGTCATCCAATCAACTGTCTGCCGAATCCTCCGCCTATCTCAAATCCGCCGCGCACCAGCCCGTCCACTGGTCGCCCTGGAGTGACGCGGCGTTCGCGCGCGCCCGCCAAGAGCACAAGCCGATCCTGCTCGATATCGGCGCCGTGTGGTGTCACTGGTGCCATGTGATGGATGGGGAGTCGTACGAGGACCCCGGAGTCGCGGAGATTCTCAATCGTGATTTCGTCTGCATCAAGGTGGACCGGGACGAGCGGCCCGATGTGGACGCGCGCTACCAGCGCGCCGTGCAGGCGCTCAGCGGCCAGGGTGGCTGGCCGCTCACCGCGTTCCTCACGCCGGACGGGGAGGTGTTTTTCGGCGGCACGTATTTCCCGCCCGACAACAACGCCTACGGCCGGCCCGGCTTTCACCGCGTGCTGATGGAGATCGCGCGTGCGTTTCGCGAGGAGCGCGATCGCGTCACGACGAACGCGCGTGCGATCCGCGAGCACGTCGTCAAGACGCTCGATGAAGCGAAGCCCGGCGATGTGACCGCGGACCTGATCAGCGGCGCGGCGGACCAAATGGCCCGGTTGTTCGATGTGCGCTACGGCGGTTTTGGCTCGGCGCCCAAATTCCCCCACCCCGCCGCGCTCGAGTTCCTGCTCGCGCGCTGGCACGACGAGAAAGGCGGACTTCCGTGGCAACGCGAGATCGTCGAGAAGACGCTCACCGGTATGGCACGCGGCGGCATTCGTGATCACCTCGGCGGCGGCTTCCATCGGTACTCGGTGGATGAGCGCTGGATCGTCCCGCATTTCGAGAAGATGTCGTACGACAACTCCGAGCTGCTGCGCGCGTATCTCTCGGCCTACCAGGCGTTCGGAATCCCGCTGTTTCGGGATGTCGCGACCGGCATCGTGGACTGGGTGCTGGAGGTGATGGCGGACAAAGAACGCGGCTCGTTCGCGACCTCACAGGATGCGGATCTCACATTTGGAGACGACGGCGATTATTGGACGTGGACAGTGGATGAGGCCAAAGCAGCGCTGATGGCGCGAGAATTCGCGGTCGCGGCGCACGTGTTTGACATCGACGACGTCGGGGAGATGCATGACAACCCTAAGAAGAATGTGTTGTGGTGGAAGCAGGACCCTGGCGGAGACGATGAATGGCCGGTGCTTCGTGCCGCGATCAAGCAGCTCAAGGAGGGGCGGGACCGCCGGCAGGCACCCTTTGTGGACCGCACCGCATACGTGAACTGGAACGCGATGATGGCCGGTGCGTTTCTTCAGGCCGGTGCCGTGCTCGACCGGCCGGAGTGCAATCAGCTGGCGCTGAGAGTTCTCGAACGGATCTGGAAAGAGGCGTGGGATGCGGAACGCGGGATGTCGCACGTTCTCGGACGCCTCGAACCGCGCGGTATGCTCGACGACAATGTGCAGGCCGCAGCGGCCTTCCTCGAAGCCTGCGAAGCCACCGGTGAGCCCGCCTGGCTCGATCGCGCCGCCGCGGTGATGACCTACTGCGGCAAGGCGCACGCCGATGATACGGCCGGCTATTTCGACATCGCGGCGACGAATGGGACGGCGTATCTCGCCACGCGAGCCAAGCCGGTTCAGGACGCGCCGACGCCCTCGCCCAATGGCGTCGCGGGACTCGTGCTGGCGCGGCTCGCGGCACTCACCGATAAACCCGAATGGCGGGCCCAGCGCGACAGGCACCTGCGTGCGTTTGCCGGGAGCGCGCGCGAACTGTCGTTGTATGGGGCGACTCTGCTACGCGCGATCGACTGGGCGGTGCATCCGGTGACGCGGATCGAAGTTGCCGGCCCACGAGGCGACGGTCCGGCCTGCGCCATGCATCTCCTCGCGCTGCAGACGTATCGGCCGCGCAAAGTCGTCGTGCGCAAAGTCGCCGAGCGCCCCGCGGCGACGGTGTGTGTCGGCACCAGTTGTTCT
>DASWCE010000117.1:0-1658 GCA_036390255.1 Gemmatimonadales bacterium
TAGAGGATGAAGTTCGATCCCGTTCCAAAGGTCGTGAGGCCACGTGACGCCCCTTGCATCGTCGCGCTCCCCGCGTTGCTGGCCTGCAAAGAGAACGTGTGTGGTGAGCCTGGGATGAGCAGGTTCAGGGCAACGCTCCACGCGGCCCGACCGTTGACGGGGGCCATGAAGGAACCGAGGTCGCCGCTAACGGCGATGTACCGTGTGAGGCGCCCCACGAATCCACCTGCGAGGGCCACCTGTTTCTGGCCGGGCGTGCCGAGTTCGCGGCTGATGCCGCGTGCAGCGGCTTCCAGCGTGACGCGTCCGCGAGTCCAATCCACACCGAGCTCACCGTCGACACTCTTGGCGAGGAGGTTGTAAGCCGGGGTGATCGCTACGGAGAATCCCTCTCTGCCTTCCGTTCCAAGAGCACGCCACCGGACGAATACCTCGGTCTCGTTGGTCGACTGCGCACCGGCGCCGGTGCCCGCCAGCGACTTGGTGGCGAACCTCCCCCCGAAGGCGATGCTGTGAGCAATCCCGGCGGCGAGAGTAAAGCTTGGGTAGTTGCTGACAGCATGCGAGGGACCTGGCGCAACGTAGAAGCGGTGGAGGAAGTTGAACTGCACCACCGCCGGGTCCGGGACCCAGCTACCACCCATGTTGGGCCCGCGGTAGAGGAGCGACTGCCCCCGAAGCGGCGCGGCGGCCGCGAGCGCGAGCAGAGCGAACGAAACGCGCGTCATGACGGACCTCCCTGTATAGGAACGACCTTTCACTTCAATTCCGCAACTCGCATTCCACATTCCGCACTCGGGTTCACCGCCACTCGCGAACCCACTTGTCGTACAGGACGGGAACGACGCCTCCCTGCTGCAGCACCTCGATGCCCGAGGGATCGCGGTATGCCTTCCGGTAGAAAGCATGCGTCACGCCTGAGTTGATGATCAACTTCGCGCACATCACGCAGGGCGAGGCGCTCACGAACACGACCTTGTCGCGCACGCTGCCGGGGGCCTTCACGAGCGCATTCATCTCCGAATGAATGCAGCCGCAGCTCCCCGGCACCGCCGAATCGCACTTGTTGGGCAAACCGCGAGCGTTGCCGTTGTAACCGATCGCGAGCACGTTCTCGAGCACCTGGTCCGTGACGACGGTCCCCACCTGCAGCCGGGCGCAGGTGGAGCGCTTCGCCAGCTCTTCGGCCATGCGCATGTACACTTCGTACAACGGAATGCGGTCGACCGGCGGCACAGTCGCGCCGTCGGGCAGCACGTTGAGGAAGTGCGTATTGGCCGGCACCCCGTCCTTAAAGACGCTCATGCAGCTCCTGATCGGGATCGTAGTCCCTGTAACGCCCGCGGGCGCGCTCCTGGGCGAGCCACGTGTCGAACCCCGACGGCACCAGCCCGTTGGAGCGTTCCTGACGCTCCGCGGCGCGGGTCGCGAGCGTGTCGGCGTATTCGTTCTTCGCGTGCCCCGCATGGCCCTCGATCCAACGCCACTCGACTTGGTGCGCCGCCGCGGCCTGCACGAGCTTCTTCCAGAGCTCCTGATTCTCGAGCACGCCGCCCTTGCGCTTCCAGCCGCGGGCCTCCCAGCCCGCTACCCACTCGCGCATCCCCTTGACGAGGTACTGTGAGTCGGAAACGTAGACGACGCGGGCGTGCTTCCAC
>DASWCE010000118.1:0-26123 GCA_036390255.1 Gemmatimonadales bacterium
TCGGCACCTCGGACTTGATGAGAGCCTTCTTATGGCTCTCGAAGTCGGCGATGTATTCCTTGAGCGTGAGCGCGCGTCCGCGCGCCGCATCGCCGGCCACGCTTTTCCCGAAGTAGTAACCGAGTCCGATACCCAAAAGGATGGCCACGATCAGGCGGGCGAGGATGCGGCGCGCCAACCGGCCCTGCGGCGTCGCGGGAGAGTCGTTCAATACCCGTATCCCTCCACGCCTGCGGCGCGCCAGTCGGCCGAGTACAACACGGAGACCAGCGTGCCCCCGCCTCTGCCTCCCGGTCTTCCCGCTCGCGCATGACAGATGTATGCGATCGGTGTGCCGAGATAGGAAATACGGCGGCGTCCGACCGCGTCGCACCCCGCGAATATCCACTGGCGATCGCCAGCGGTGACCCCACCGTAATACGATTGCAGGTCGGGGGTGAGAAAGCGGCGAAATCGGGGCGTGATCGGCGCATTGTCCGGCCGCGTCGCGATAGCGTGCAGCAGCGCCGCAACGGGCATGGGCGGCTGCGGGCTGCGCCACGTGACGAGATGCGGCGCCGCGAGCGCGGTGTCGAGCATGCCCGCAATTCCGAACGCCACCGCACTGACCTGTGCCTGCGCGAGATTCGCGAGCACCATCACGGTGAGACCCGACTCCGGATAGCGAGCGATCACGGTCTTAAACCCCTGCCAACTGCCGCCGTGCGAGATGCGCAGAGCCCCTCGCTGATTGAAGACGCCCCAGCCGAATCCGTAGGGATAGGTGGCCCCGTCGTTCAGCCGCACCGGCGTCCAGGCGGTATCGAGCGCCGCTGGACTCGGCACGCGGCGATGATTGAGCGCGATCGCCCACCGCGTCAGATCGCGAACGGTGAAGTAGAGCGCCCCATCGGCCGTCGTGTTGAGTGATGGCGCAACCCACTCCTGATTCTTGAGCACGCCACCCTCCAGGCGGTAGCCGGCCGCACGGTTGGGGACGATGTCCGCCTCCGAGATGACGCGGGAGTCGTTCATCCCGAGGGGACGGAACACCGAATCGCGCAGGAGGTCGCCGTAGAAGCGCCCGGTCACACGATGAATGAGCGCACCCAACAAGACGTAGCCGGTGTTACTGTAGCTCCAGCGCTCACCCGGGCGGAAATCGAGCGGCCGCGACGCCGCGAACTTCACCAGCTCGTCTTCCGTGTAGTCCTTGCGATAGTCGAACGTGGAATCGGTATACTCGGCGACGCCGGCGGTATGCGTCAGCAGGTGCCGGACGGTGATGCCCTGCCACACGCGCGCACCCTCGGGAAACCACCGGACAATCGAGTCGTCGAGACGCAGCAGGTGGTTGTCGACCAGCATTTCGACCAGCGCGGCCGTGAACTGCTTGCCCATCGATCCCGACTGGTAGACCGTGCTGTCGGTCGCGGGAACGCGAAGCTCCACGTTTGCGAAACCGTACCCGCGCGATATCAGCACCCGGTCTCCTGCGAGAACCGCGAGAGAAAGGCCGGGAATGCGTTGGCGCTCCAGCTCCGCCAACACATAGCGGTTGATGACGGCGGTATCGGTTTGCGCAGGGAGGAGTAAGGACAGCAACAGGCAGGTGGTCATGGCGAAGCTTCAGCGCGGGTCGTGGAGGCCCCACGCGGCACGGAACACGTCGCTGATCTCGCCCAGGGTCGCGCGCGCGCGCACCGCGTCGAGAATCGGCTCCATTAGCGGAGCACCGGACTCTCGCGCCGCGGCGTCGAGCGCGCCGAGTGCACGTTTCACCTTTCCCGCGTCGCGGTTCCGGCGCAGCTCGACCAGGCAGCGCCGCTGCTGATCGGCAAGCTTCGAGTAGTCGGGCACGGCGATGGCGGGAATCGGCTCTGCCGTGACGTACTCGTTCACGCCGACCACCACCTGCCGGCCCGCTTCGATCTCCCGCTGCTGCTCGTAGGCGCTGCGGGCGATCGCTTCCTGAAAGTATCCGCGCTCGATCGCCTTTACCGAACCTCCACCAACATCCACCTCCTCCACCAGCTTCCGCGCAGTGATCTCCAGCTTGTCGGTCAGGGCCTCGAGATACCAACTGCCACCCAGCGGATCGGCGACATCCGGAACGCCGGTCTCGTTGGCGAGCAGCTGCTGCGTCCGCAGGGCCAGGGTCGCGCTGCGCTCGGTCGGCAGCGCCAGCGCTTCGTCATAGGAATTCGTGTGCAGCGACTGCGTGCCGCCAAGCACCGCCGCCATCGCCTGAATGGCGACGCGCACGACGTTGTTGAGCGGCTGCTGCGCCGTGAGCGTCGCGCCCCCGGTCTGGGTGTGGAAGCGCAGCCGCGCGGCCGCATCGCTCGCGTTGAATTTCTCTTTCATGAGGCGCCACCACAGACGCCGTGCCGCCCGGAACTTGGCGATTTCTTCGAACAGATCGGTGTAGGCGGCAAAGAAGAAGGAAAGACGGGGAGCGAAGTCTTCCACCGCGAGCCCGGCGGATCGTGCCCGACGCACATACTCGAGGCCGTTGGCGAACGTAAAGGCGATTTCCTGAACCGCGGTGGCGCCCGCCTCCCGCATGTGATAGCCCGAAATCGAAATCGGGTTGAAGCTCATCTGGGCGCGCGAGGTAAACCGAAAGACGTCGGCGACCAGTCGCAATGAGGGCTCGGGCGGATAGATGTACGTGCCGCGGGCGATGTATTCCTTGAGAATGTCGTTCTGCAACGTGCCCTCGAGCTTGCCGAGCGGAACGCCCTGCTCCTCTCCCACCGCGATGTACATCGCCAGCAGAATCGCCGCACTGGCGTTGATAGTCATGGATGTCGACACGCGATCGAGCGGGATGCCGTGGAACAACCGCTCGAGATCCTCGACGCTGTCGATCGCGACACCCGCTCGCCCGACTTCTCCTTCCGCCCTGGGATGATCGGAGTCGTATCCCATTTGCGTCGGCAGATCGAACGCGACCGAGAGACCGGTCTGCCCCACCTCCAGCAAATGATGGAACCGCTCGTTGGTCTCCTCGGCCGTCCCGAACCCCGCGTACTGTCGCATCGTCCAGAGCCGGCCGCGATACATCGTCGGATAAGGACCACGCGTGAAAGGCGGCTCACCGGGCAGGCCGAGGTCACGCTCGGCACGCCCTGGCCAATCGTCCGGTCCGTAGTACGCCTTGTCCTTCGTCATTTGCCTGCGAGCACCGCGCGGGCGAACGCCACGTCCTGCTTGGAGCCGATGATCAGCGGCGTGCGTTGATGCAGCGCGGTCGGCTGGATGTCGAGGATGTCGCGCTCTCCGTCGATCGCCGCCCCGCCGGCTTGCTCGACGACGAACGCGAGCGGCGCCGCCTCGTACAAGAGGCGCAGTTTTCCCTGCGGAGCGTTGGCGTCGGCCGGATAGAGAAACACGCCGCCGGACATCAGGTTGCGGTGGATGTCGGCTACGAGCGAGCCGATGTAGCGTGCGTTCTTCGCCTCGACGCGGCCACTGTCGCCGTTCTTGAATGCGGCGACGACCCGCTGCATGCCGGGCGCCCACTTGTTCCAGTGACTCTCGTTGACGCTGTAATACGTGCCGACGTCAGGCGAACGGATGTCGGGGTGCGACAGCAGAAACTCGCCGATGGTGGGATCGAGCGTGAAGCCGTGCACGCCCTGCCCCGTCGTGTAAACGAGCATCGTACTTGAGCCATAGAGGATGTAGCCGGCGGCGACCTGGGCGCGGCCCTTCTGCAGACAGTCGGTGAGCGAACCGGGGCCTTTCTTGGTGGCTCTGCGCCGATGAATGGAAAAGATGGTGCCGATGGAGACGTTGACGCCGATGTTGGTCGAACCGTCGAGCGGATCGTACATCAGCACGTACTTGCCACCACGCCGGTCCTCGCGAATCGGTATGGGAATTGGGTGCTCGTCTTCCTCCGAGGCGACGACGCACACGCGGCCCGTGTGCTCGACGCTGTGCCGCACAGTCTCGTTGGCGAACACGTCGAGCTTCTGTTGTACCTCGCCCTGGACGTTGATCGCGCCGAATTCGCCGAGGATATCGGTGAGCCCGGCGCGCCGTACCTGGCGGGAGATGATCTTGGCGGCGAGGCACAAATCGTAGAGCAGGTTCGACAGCTCGCCCGTGGCCTCCGGGTGGAGCCGCTCCTGCTCCATGATGAAGCGCTCAATCGTGATGACCGACGTCGGCGATTGCGAGCGTGCCATGACTCGAGACGGTGAAGGTGATCGTACCCCGTTGATCGGTGCGGAGCACGGTGACGCCATGTTTTCGTAGCCGCTCGAGCGTCTCGGGCGCGGGATGACCATAGCGATTCTTGGGTCCCACGCTGATGACTGCCTCGACCGGCTGCAGCTCATCGAGCCAGCGGTTCGACGTCGCGCCGCGTGACCCGTGATGCCCGACTTTCAGCAACGTCACCCGCCCCACGTGTCCCGCGAGCTGCCCCTCAGTGGGGATCCCCGCGTCACCAGCGAGCAGCAGGCGCGTGCCACCGTAGGTGACGAGTAGTACGACCGATTCCTCGTTGATGTCGGTCTGGCTCACCGCCCAGGCGGAGTCCGGACTCAACACCTCGATCGCCACGCCGTCCACATTCAGCCGATCGCCGCGGCGCGCGGGGCGCCACTCCGCGCCATCACTCTCGACCGCGCCGAGGAACCCGAGATATCCCGCATCCGGCACGGGCTGACCGGGCTCGAGCACATACGTCGGGTCGAACGCGTCGAGCACGGCCGACAGGCCGCCGAAATGATCGAGATGCGCGTGCGTGGCGACAATCGCCGCCAGTTGCGTCGCGCCGTTGCTTCGGAGAAACGGCACCACGACGCGTCGGCCGGCATCCCCCTGCGGCCCCCGAGGCCCACCATCAATCAACACCCACCGCCCGGCGGGACTGCGCAGCGCAATCGCGTCGCCCTGCCCAACGTCTAGGAAACTTACGGTCAGGCAGACGCAATCTGTAAGACGCGAAAAGCCACGAATCAGCCCGGCAAGTGAGAGGAGGGCGGCCGTGAAGCACACCCGAGCTGCGATGGTCCAGCGCCGCCGGGGAGAGGTCCAGAGCCACCAGGCGAGGACAACGATTGCCAGCCACCGCGCGGCCGCCGGAGGCCCCGCGATCATGACGAAATGACCGCCAGGCAGCGCCGCCGCGGTGCGGGCGACGACGTCGAGCAACGCCAGGCACAACCCCGCGCCAGCCGCCAACCAACTGGATGACAGCAGCAGCGCGACCATGAGGCCGGGGACCGCGAGGCCCGCCAGCGGAATGGCGGCGAGGTTCGCCAGCACGCCGATCGGGGCGACTGTGCCGAACGCGTAGGCGGTGATCGGGGCAGTCAGGAGCGTTGCCGCCGCGGCCGGCGCGAGCACGCGCACCAGCTTGGGGTGGCGCTCGGTCGCCCGGCCCGCCCAGATCACCGCCGCCACGGCTGCCACCGACAACCACGCACCGACAGACTGCACAGACCACGGATCGCCGAGCATCACACACAGCGCCGCGAGTGCGACCAGTCCCATCGGCGCAACGACGCGTTGCCGCAGCTTCCCCATCTCCAGCAGCGCCAGCATCGCCGCCGAGCGCGTCGCGGGTGCGGGAAAGCCGAGCAGCCAGACGTAGGCGAGCATCACCGTGGTTCCCGCGAAGAATCGGGCGCGTGCCCCAAGCCGCAGTCGCTTGAGCAGCAGGCTCAGCCAGGCCGCAAAAAAGCCGACGTGCAGTCCCGAGATCGACAGCAGATGGGCGAGTCCCGACCGCGTGTAGCGCTCGCGGAGCTCGGCATCGAGCTCGGCGCGGCGCGCGATCACGAGCGCGTCGACGAGCGGCGCGCGCGTGCCGAACAGCCGGCGGCTGCGTTCGGCGACGCGATCGCGCAACGCGCCCCGCCCGCGCGGCACCGCATCGAGCTCGCGGACTCTCCGAGCGACAAGGATCCCGTCTCGCGCGTCAGGGAGGAAGCGACCAGCGACGATCCACGTGGTGCCGCCGTTGGCGGGATGGCCATCCGGCCACCGAATGGTGAGCGAGCCGCGACAGAGGCCGCCGCGGACGGCCGCGTCGACGATGCCGCCACGCGCGGGAACGGGGTCGGTGAGCTGGACGCTCGCGGCGCGAGTGTCGCGTGTCAGCGAAGCTTGCCTGGACCACTGTCCGGCGCACGACGCGCGCCGTTCGCGCAGTGCGGCGCCGCCCCACAGCACGCCGGCGACCAGCATCACGCCCACTGCCGTGCCGAGCGGCGCTCTGCGCCACAGCACCGCCGCGCCGCCCAACACCAGCAGCGCCGTTACGTGCAGTTCCGCGCCTTGGAGCGCCGCCGCCAATCCAGCGGCGAAAGCAATGGCGAGATAGAGGATCGGCGGGCGCACCGCCGGCCTAGACTACAGCTGCGTGGGTTTCGCTCCACAGCGAGGGGCGATCGCGACCTTGCGGAAGCCTTCCAGGAGCGCGACGTCCAGCTTCGCCTTTTCCTGATCGCTCCGCAGCGACAGCTCCGTTAGGATTTCGCCCTGGCGTGTTGAGACATAGTGCGGGCTGAGGCGATTGAGGGCAAAGACCAGCACGTCGCCCCGACAGGTGTCGCAGCCGCAAAACTTCGGGAACGTGTCGCGCAGGCTCTGGTACTCGCGCTGGATGATTTCCAACGTCACGTTCGTTACTGCCACGCGCTGACGAGCTCCTGCGTCTCCTTCTCCAATGGCCAGGCCGTGAACGTCGAGCCGGTCGTGCCGGTGAAGCGTACGCGCCGGTACGTCCCCATCCAGTCCAGCGGCCCCTCGAGCAGCGCGATCTTGTTCGTTCGCGTGCGTGCCTGCAGCAGATCCCCGCGCTTCGCCGGTCCTTCGACCAACACCTCGTGCGCTGAGCCGACGAGCTCCACGTTCTTCCGTTTCGACACGCGCCGGACCACCTCGATGAGCCGGCCGATCCGCTCGGTCTTGGTCTGCTCCGGAACGTGATCCTTGATCTTGACGGCGGGCGTGCCGTCTCGCACCGAATACTTGAACGTGTACGCGTCATCGAATGCGACTGCTTCGACGAGTGACAACGTGTCCTGGAAGTCAGCCTCGATCTCGCCGGGGAATCCGACGATGATGTCGGTCGACAGGGCGATCCCAGGAATGGCGGCGCGCAACGCGGCCACGACCTCCAGGTAGCGATCACGATCGTAGCGCCGCAGCATCCGCTTGAGCGTACGCGAGCTGCCGCTCTGCACCGGCAGATGCACGTGTTCGCAAACAGCGGGGGTCTCGGCCATCGCGGCGAGTACGCGCGGCGTGAAGTCGGTCGGATAGGGCGACGTGAAGCGCAGGCGTCGGATGTCGTCCACCGCACCAACCGCGCGCAACAGGTCGGCGAAGTCGTGCTCGCCGTCGTGATAGCTGTTGACCGTCTGCCCAAGGAGCGTGACCTCGGTGGTGCCCGCGCCCGCCAACCGGGCGACCTCGCCCACCACGTCGGCCAACTTACGGCTTCGCTCCGGGCCGCGCGTCATCGGAACGATGCAGAAGGTGCACCGATAATCGCAGCCACGTTGTACCGTCACGAACGCCGAGGTCGGATTGTCGCGCGCAGGAGGGACATCCTCATAATGCTCCCACGCCTTGAACGTTACCTCGGCGGCGCGCTCACCGTCGCGCGCGCGCGCGATGAGCTCGGGCAGCGCTCGGTAGCCGTCCGGACCGATCACGAGATCCACCTGGGGCACCCTGGCCAAGAGCTTTGGTCCGAGACGTTGGGCCATGCACCCGACGACCCCCATTACGTCACCGGGCCGCTTGTAGCGCTTCAATTCACCCATGCGACCGAGGACCCGTTGCTCGGCGTGATCGCGCACGGCACAGGTGTTGACCAGCAGCACGTCCGCCTCACCCGGATCATCCGTGCGCACGTATCCCTCACGTCCCAGGACGCCGAACATCAGCTCGGAATCCGAAACGTTCATCTGGCAGCCGTACGTCTCGATGTATACGCGCCGCATCGTCAGTTGACCGTCACCTCGAAGCGGGGACGCCCGTCCCACAGATCGGTATCAAGATAGACGCTCAGATAATCTTCCGTCATCGCCTCGAGGCGGCCCTGCTGGCGGCCGGAAACCACGCCATCAGCCGTCTGCCCGCCGCGGCGCGTCCGGTAGGCTGCGCCTTTCGTCTCCCCCACCTCACGCAGCTCCCGCGCCCGCTCACGGATGACCTCCGGGGGGAGCTGACCGGGAAGACGCGCCGCCGCTGCCTCGGGGCGCACAGAGAATGGGAACACATGCAGATAGGTGAATGGCAGGGCCTGCAAGACGGTCAGCGTGGCTTGATGATCATCCTCGCTTTCGCCCGGGAATCCAGCAATCACGTCGGCGCCTAAACCAAACACGGGGAGCCGCTCCGCCAGCCACTCGATCCGCGCCCGATACGACTCGGCCGTATACCAGTGCCGGCCCATCCGTTTGAGAACGCGGTTCGAGCCAGACTGCAATGGTGCGTGCAGGTGCGCGGCCAGATTGCGCGGCGCCTCGATCAATAGCCTCGCCAGCGTGTCGTCAACTTCGGTCGCTTCGACGCTCGACAGCCGAAATCGCACCGATGGAACCGCTTCGATGAGCCTCTCAAGCAACTGACCAAGGGTGTGACGTGCCGACGTGTCGTCGTGAGACGTGTCCTGTCCATAGGTCCCGATATGCACACCGGTCAGCACGATCTCGGCGTGGTGCTCGCCCAGTGTCCGCGCCTCGGCGACGAGCTCTGCGACCGATCGCGAGCGGTTCGCGCCACGAGCAAGTGTCGTCGCGCAAAATGTACAGTGCTCGTCGCACCCATCCTGGATTTTCAGCAGCGCACGACATTTGTCGCCGCGATGTAGGGGTGCAGCATGCTGCGCCCCTACACGCGACGCCACGCCTGCAGCGCGTAATACTGTCACCGGATCCGCGTTTGCCACCACGGCGCGCACCGACGGCAACGCGGCGATTGTGCCGTCGTCGAGCGCCGCCGCACAGCCCATCACGATCGTTTGCGCGTGACTCGCCTTCGCGATGTGGCGCACGAAGCGCCGCAACTTGACTTCACTCTCGCTCGTTACGGTGCAGGAATTGACGACGGCGATATCAGCGAGCGCAGGATCATCCACCACGACCCCGCCGCTTTCATCGAATGCCTGGCGTACGCGCTCGGTGTCGTACTGGTTGGCCTTGCACCCGAACGTGTGGAAATAAACCTTCACGGCCGCACCGTCAGCCCGACCAGGAACGTCCACACCCGTTCGGTGAGTCCGGTTCCTTTGCGCTCGAGACGCTCGAGACCAAAGTCGAGCCGGCCGCGGCCACCGGAAAACTGTCGTCCCAGCCCCGCTGAGAAGCCGACCTCGCTGGGCGTCTTGCCGATACCGAAGGGAAGCTGTCCACCGCGCACTCCGAACCGGATGGGCGTATGTAACGAGCCGATCTCCGCACCGACCGACCAGTTGAACGTGTCGTGCACGGTCGAATCCGCGCCCGCACCGCTCGTCGCCCAATTGCGCCACGTCACCGTTCCCGCGAGGCTCGCCTGGGTTCCCGCCCGCCAGAGCACGCCCGTCCCGTAGGTCAGCGGCAGATCGTTGTCGGTGATCTGGCGGCCGCTGATGTCCGCGCGGAGTCTCGAGTCGGACCGAAGCCAGCCGGCCAGGCGCAGATCGCGGGTCACATCGAGCAGTAGGCTCGCCGAGCCGCCCTTTCCGGAGTACGCTACCTCGTCGCGCGCGGTGGAGGTGCGGTAGGTGGTACTATCGGCGAACCTGCGCGTGGCAACGACCCGTGTGGAGCCCGTGAGCAGATGGAACCCGAGGCCGAGCGCCACGCGACTATGCAGTCGGACGGCGGCAGCGAGTCGGAGATCCGAGACGGCGCCGTCGCTCGTGATCTCGTCCGTGATCGGCTCCTGCACGCCGCGCAGGTCGATGGTGTCCTGGATCCGGACCCCGAAGGTGCGATCGAGATATGTCGCAAAGCCGCCACCGACGACGATACGAGGGGTTACCGGCCCGGCGATCACGAGCGCGGGAAACCGTGTCCCCCGGAGCGAGGCCTGCGCGGCGCCCGTCGGCTCGAGCGTCCGCCACGACGTGCCGCCAGAGATGCTCGCGCTCATGCGCCGCGCATCCGCGAGCGACGCGTCGGTGAGCGGCGAGAACGGGTCGAACGGCGCGAACGCGCCGCCCGTCGTGCGCGCACGCACGCTCTCCGATTTGCCGGGTGTCCCGAGACCTTGGATGCCGAATTGCGAGTCCTGCGCGGCCAGGTGGCCGACCGCCAGGAGCGCCAGGCATACCAGAGCGGTGGTCCTCATGGCTTCCCGAATTGGAAGCGGTGGACGTACGTCACCTGGAGCGACGGCCGGAATGCCGGCGCACGCGACGAATAGAACCGCGCCTGGGTGTACGTCGCCCCCTCCGGCAGCTGCCGGAGGAGAATGGTGGTCACTTGCGTCGTATCGAGCGACCAGGCGCGCACCAGGTTCGTGACCTCGAGCCGCACCGTATCAGGTGATCCGATGTGGATGAAGGTGGTCGCGATCAATGACGAGGTGGTCCCGAGCGGCGATTTGGCGCCGATGTCCGTAGTCACGTTGCGGCCTTCGAGCGCAAACGAGTCGCTCGGCACGCCCGGCACCGCGTTGACCGGTACAAGCACCAGCGTAGCGCGGACCACGTCGATGCTGTCGTGGAGAAACGCCGGCATCGCGACGCGGAGGAACGTGCGGGCCGACGGCACGCCGCCGACCGTCAAATTGGAGTCGAGCGGCGCCGACGGCGGATCGAACACGAAGTTGTCGAAACGCGCCGTGACAGCCTGATCGGCATTCACGACGCTGTCCGGCTTGGTCGATACCGTATCGGGAATCGTGTAGTGATAGTACCAATGCAGCTGCGGGCCTGACGAGCTCTCCAATGTCGACACCCCGAGACTCGCGAACGAGTCCGCCGCGACCCGGAAGCCGTAGGCCACACGCCCCGAGTCGGTGGTGCTGAGCGGCGCCTGCAACGAATCGAGCTTCAGGGAGAGGAGCAGCGACGAGTCGGACTGGAATTGGAGCACGTTGCCGGCGGTGTCCACGCGGATCGAGTCCTTCCAGAAACTGATGATGGCCGAGTCCGTCGTCTTGGGCAGCGCGAGGAGATTCGAGATATTGACGCTGTCGACGGGCGGCGCCGCGAAATACGGATCGAGCGATGCAAAATCGGACGTCGAGTCGGCCGTCACGGGAAGCTGAAACAGTTTGAGCCGCAGGTTGGTCGCCTGCTTGTCGCGATGCGGGATGACGAGCCGCAACCGGACGGAGTCCACGATGATCGGCACGGTCGTCGTATCGCCCGCCTTCGGCGCTTTCCGCGTGATCATCGTTTGCGTCGTGAAGAACGGCCGGCTCTCGATCACGCCCGGCGAGTCCGTGGCCAGCATCAGGGTCGCCTGATAGCTCTGCACGTATCCCCGGAAGGAGGAATCGCGGCTGATAATTGCCCCGAAAACCGTATCCTGAATGCTGATCGATCCGCCCGGACAGAAGTTGGGGCAGACGCCCGGCGACGTCGAATTCTCGCCACACGCCGCCACGGCAACCAGGAAGAGGAGCGAACCGAGTCGACGCATCACCGATCCAACGTCTCCCTTGTGAAAGCATCCGGTAACAGCGCAGCCAGCGTCCACCGTTTCTGCGTGGATGGCCCTACCGCGGTCACTTCCAGCTCCAGGCCGAACTCCGCCAGCAGTTGGCGACAGGCACCACACGGCGCCGCCGGCGGATCGACGTCCGTCGTGACGACGATGCGCTTGAGCTGCCGCGCGCCACCCACGACCGCGGCGCCGAGCGCCATGCGCTCCGCGCAGATCGTCAGCCCGTACGACGCACTCTCGACGTTGCAGCCGACGTACACTTTCCCGTCCGCCGCCTCGATGGCGGCGCCCACGTGAAAATTGCTGTACGGCGCCCAGGCGTGGCGCATCGCTTCCCGCGCACGTTGCACCAAGTCGTTCAAGCCGAAACGTCCTTGAGAAACGACGTTCCCGCGGCGAGTGCGGGTAGCCCGAAGTACTCCGCGACCGTCTGCCCCAGGTCGGCGAACGTGCGGCGCGTGCCCAGCGGAACGGGATGCACGCTCGGGCCCAGGACGAGTACCGGGACGACCTCGCGAGAATGATCGGTCGACGGCGTCGTCGGATCGTTGCCGTGATCGGCCGTGAGTATCACCAGATCATCCGGGCGCAGGCGCGCGAGCAGGCGCGGGATCCACGCATCCAGCTCCTTGAGACCCTCATGGAAGCCCGACACATCATTGCGGTGCCCCCACGACTGATCGAATTCGATCACGTTGACGAACACGAACCCCGTCTCGAGCATATCGAGCGCCCGCTCGATGAGCCGGTAGGCGTCGGCATTCGTCGGGGTGTGCTCGCTGCTGATGTTTCGCCCGGCGAACAGGTCGTCCACCTTGCCGATGCCAATTCGCTCGACGCCCGCGTCGGCCATCAGATCCAGCAGCGTCGTTCCGGTCGGCGCGATCGAAAAATCCTTGCGATGAGCCGTGCGGCGGTAGTCCCCTGCACTGCCCCCCCCGTCGAAGGGACGCGCGATCACGCGACTGACGGCGTGCTCACCGGTGAGCATCGCGCGCGCGACGGCGCACGCCTTGTACAACTCCGCCAGCGGCACGGTGCCCTCGTGCGCCGCAATCTGAAAAACTGAGTCCGCGGATGTATAGACGATCCACTTGCCCGTGCGCTGGTGCTCGGCGCCGAGCTCCGCGATGATGGCGGTCCCGGACGCCGCCTTGTTACCCAGCCACCCACGCCCGGTGCGGCGCGCGAACTCGTCCAAGAGCGAAACGGGGAAGCCGCGCGGATACGTCCGAAACGCCTTCGCCAACAACACGCCGCAGATTTCCCAATGACCCGTTGTGCTGTCCTTGCCCGCCGACGCCGGCTGCGCGATTCCATGCGCGGCCGTGGGACTCACATCCCGCGCCAGCCCCGCGATGCCGGTCCCGTCGTGGCACTTGCCTAATCCCAACCCTTCCAGGTTGGGAAGCTCCAGTCCACCGACCGCCCGCGCGACATTACCCAGCGTGTCCGATCCCGCGTCACCGTACGCCGCTGTGTCGGGCGCGGTCCCGGCGCCGAGTCCGTCGAGGACAATGATCGCCGCCCGGCCGGTCCCATACTTCACACGACGACTCGCGGCATTCTGGCGCCGAGTCCGGTGAGGAACTCGTGCGGCACCTCGCCGCTCCAGGCCGCGAATTCCTCCAGCGTGATCCGCTCCTTGGCTTCCGCGCCCACGATCGTCGCGACGTCTCCCACCTGCACCTCGAGTGTGCCCGTGTCCACGAGTGTCATGTCCATCTGCACGAATCCCACGATGGGACAGCGCTTGCCGCGCAATAGGACCTGCGCTTTACCACTCGAGCCCCCCCCCGCGTCACGCCGGATACCGTCGGCGTACCCGATTCTGAGGGTCGCGATCACGGTATCTCGTGGCGCGACCCAACTCTCGAGGTAGCTCACGCTCTCGCCTTTGCGCACGCGTCGCACACTGATAACTCGGGCTCGGACGCTCACGACCGGCTTCGGCGCAGGCAGCCCTGCGGCGGGGAGTCCGCCATACAGGAAGATGCCCGGACGGACCAAGTCGAACGCGAACTGCTTCCCGCGGAGCGCGGCGGCGCTATTGGCCACGTGGAGCAGCGCCGGCCGGCGCGGCAAGCGCTGCACCGCTTTCAAAAACCGCTTGAGCTGCCGCTCCGCAGACCCGTCCTGCCGGTCGGCCGACTGGAAGTGCGTGTAGCATCCTTCGAACGACGGCGAGTCGACCGCCTCGCCCAACTCGTCGACCTCGTCCCAGCGCACGCCAGCGCGCCTCATGCCCGTGTCGATCTCGATATGGAAAGGACGGTCGCCACGCGTCGTCCATTCGAGGATGCTCCCGGCGTCGCCGAGCGCCGGGGTCAGCTGCTGGCGGTCGTACTCATCGAACAGTCGCGCGCGCGCCGGCGTGAACACCAGGATGGGCCGCGTGATGCCGGCCGCGCGCAGCTCCGCACCTTCTTCGATCGTGGCGACGCCGTAGCCCCAGGGATCGAGCGGCTCAAGAGCCTTAGAGACTAAGACGGCTCCGACCCCGTACGCATTCGCCTTGACGACAGGGAGGAGCCGAGTGTCTGCTATCTTTGCTACCGTTCGGGCGTTGTCGACGAGGGCTTCCACGTCCACTTCCACCCAGGACTCGCCTCTCGTTGACACGCTCACAGGCGCGGGTATGATACCCGGCCCGGAGGCTAAATGCAAGGCGATTCAGCGCTTGGACGTGCTCTGGGACTCGTACGCGAACTGCGGCAGCGCTGCCCGTGGGACCGCGCGCAGACCCCCCAAACTCTCCGTCCATATCTGGTCGAAGAAGCTCTCGAGCTCGATCACGCCATCCAGACCGACGACCCGGAGGCCATGCGGGACGAGCTGGGTGATCTGCTCCTGCATCTCGCGTTTCAGATCGTGATCGGCGAGGAGCGCTCGCAGTTCAATGCCGAGGTCGTCACACACACGCTCGAAGAGAAGATGTGGCGGCGCCATCCGAATCTCTTCGGCGAAGCTGGGGTGAGCCGTGACGATCACGCCGGGTGGGAGCTCGTGAAGCGGCGGGAGCCGCGCGCCGGAGGCAAGCGCAGCACGCTCGCGGGCCTTCCCGCGACGCTGCCGCCACTGCTTATGGCATATCGGCTCCAGGAACGTGCTGCGGGTATTGGATTCGACTGGCCGGACGCGAAGGGACCGTTGGAGAAGGTGAAGGAAGAGACAGCCGAGCTGGAACGGGAAACGGGAAACGGGAGACGGGAAACGATCGAAGAAGAGATCGGTGACTTGCTGTTCGCGGCGGTGAATCTCGCGCGCAAGCACGGGATCGAGGCCGGGCAGGCGCTCGAACGTGCGAACGCCAAATTCACGCGGCGGTTTGAAAAAATGGAAAAGCTCGCAGAGGAGCGCGGCCTCGAAATGGGCCGCGCTTCCCTGGAAGAGCTCGACAAGTTGTGGGATGAGGTGAAGAGAAAATCCTCCCCTTGAGCGCTGCGCAGCCGAACTTGGACGGATCGGGTGCGGTGAATGCGGCGTCTGCGATACGCGAGTCGGTCTAGGCAACGCCTCAGACAGCGAGCGGTCGCGTCTCACCTCGATAGGCAAGGCGCCCGGTAGCAATGACAAGCAGGAGCACCGCTCCGGCGCCGCAGGCGGCCGCGTACACGAGCAGCGCCGGGAGTCGAGTGGCTCTCACTCGGTCCCAGTTATTGAAACGAAGCCCGATGTCTTGCACACCTAACGCGGTCGTCGCTCCCGCGTCTGCTACGGAGAGCTGCTTCGCCTCGAGCAATGCGCCGAGCGGTTTGCCGCGAACGTAGATCTCGACCCGGTCCTGGCTCTCAGAGAGCGAAAGCGCCATGGGTGGTGGCGTCCACCAGATATCAGACCGCCTCGAGAGCTCCCGGTAGAGCGCGAGGGCCGGGATGAGTAACAGGACGCCGGTAAGGATCGAAAAGAAGAGCCGGAGACGAGGTGGCATATATTCCTCTTCACTCGAGCTTGCGCCGTTGCTTCAGGCGCGTGTCAGGCTGCGCTCGTCGCGATACTTCACGTAGACGGTTCTGCGAGGAGGCAGCGCGCAGAGTTCCTTCATGCCGATCTTCATGGCAATCGATCGCGCCCCCTCGTTATGGTCATCGATGCAGGCAATGACGCGCTCGACTTTGGCTGTCTCAAATGCCCATTTGAGAATCAATTCGCACGCGCGCTTGGCGAGTCCGCGGTGTTGCGTTTCCGACCGCATCGCGCACACGACCTCGAAGTCCTTCCCATCGAACGCTTGAGATCTGATCAAACCGCCAATACCGAGCGGCACGCGTCCTTCCATGACGACGAAGAGCCGCTCCGTGCCACCTTCACCTGGCTCGGGGAGCGGACCGAGGAATTCCCAGACGTCCTCCTGAACTTGGAGGGACTGGAGCAGAGCGTCGTGAGATGCATCTAGGGGCAGGAGGTCCATGATTCGGTCCGAAGGGTCAGATAACCAGGATGTTCACAAAAGCAATTCTACCTCAATCCCCTCCGCCGCGTAGGCCGCCAGGACGCTTGGACTGAAGCACGCGAATATGACTTCGGTCACAGAACTCGGCACAGACAACTCGTCGCGGGCTGTCGTGACAGCCACGTGAGTGGCTTCGCGGAGCGGATATCCGTAGATGCCTGTGCTGATCGCGGGAAAAGCGATGCTCCGCAGGCCTTCGGCCCGCGCGAGCTCGAGAGACCTGCGATAGGCTGAGGCGAGCAGGTCGGCCTCGCCGGCTCCACCACCGCGCCAGATCGGTCCCACCGCATGAATGACAAACCGCGCTCGGAGATTAAAACCAGGCGTCAGGCGCGCATCTCCGGGTGGGCAGGCGCCAAGGCGCGCACACGCCCGTGCGAGTTCCGGACCGGCGGCGGCATGAATGGCGCCGCAAACGCCTCCACCGTGAGCGAGCTCCGAGTTAGCGGCGTTGACGATGGCGTCCACCTCAAGGATCGTGATGTCGACGAGCTTTGCGGAGAGACCGAACCGGAAGCTGGGCAGGCTCAAGAACTCCGTCGCCAGCCCCGTGCAAACCCTACCCCAAGCAGCACCCCCACTCCCGCGAGCGCACAAATAAGGACGGGCGTCACGGGCGTGTGGAGGTTCGCCACCGCGACCGGAGCGGCGACGACAAATCCGATAATCCCCCCAATCAGACCGCTCGAGCGATCAGCCCGCGCGAGCCATTGGAACTTGGAAGCCAGTCCCACGGCCGCCGTGACGCCTAATATCCCCCCTACGGTCGCCCCGACGAAGAGTCCGGACTTCCCTGCAGCGTTCCCAAGCATCGAGCCGATCACTGCACCGAGACCGGCCAGTATCCATGCGGCTAGAAAGATCGGGAGGGTCTTCAACGCTTTCACGTTCACAACCGCAATTTTACCACAGACGCAGGATCTCTGCGACGAAGACAGCCTTACCCTCGATGTACGCCTCGCGATTCCGCGGGAACTGTTGCGCCAAAGCCTGCTTCAGCTCCCCATAACGGCGTGCCGCATCGGCGTGCGTACGCAGATAGTCTCTAAACGCAAGATAGTCACGCCAGAGCTTCCCCGGTTCCGCCACCAGATGGATGTGATACGCGCGTGGCTGACCGCGGCGAAAGAACTGGTGGCCGGGAATCCCGCGATCGCCGCGATGCTCGTACCCTGCCGATTCCAGCGGCTTCACATAGTCCAACGCCGATATTACAGGTGGATGGCCAGCTAAAATGTCGAGCACCGGTTTGGCGCTAAGCCCAGGAACCGCTGTGCTGCCCACATGCTCGAGCTGCAGCGGCAGCGGACAAGCGTTACGCAATCGCGCCGCCTCGGCGCCAAAGAGGGCTGGCCAGCCGGGGTAATACGCGACGACGCGAACGGTGCCGGATTCGAGACCTAAGGAGTTCTTCAAAGGGGGCCGCGCAGATCCTTCCGCATGCCTACTCGGAAATCATTCCGATCGTTGCCAGCCACGTCTCCACTAACTGCGGCCATCCGGTAATGGGAAGATTCGTGCGCCGCAGTCCAAACGCGTGCCCACCTTCCGCGTACAGATGGATTTCCGCGGGCACGCCCGCGTTCTTCAGCGCAATGTAGTAAACCAGCGACTGATTGACGTTGTCGACCTTATCATTCTCGGCCTGCAGCAAGAACGTCGGCGGCGTATTGCGAGTGACGTGAATCTGCGGATTCAACTCGAACTTGTCATAGTCAATCCACAAATGTCCCGGATAAAGCGCCACAGCGAAATCCGGACGGCAGCTTTCTCGGTCGGCGGCATCCATAGCCGGATACACGCGCCGATCAAAATCCGTGCTTACCGCTGCCACCAGATGCCCACCCGCTGAAAAACCGAGCACGCCGATCTTGTGTGGATCGATGTGCCACTCCGCGGCGTGAGCGCGCACGAGCCCGATCGTTCGCTGCGCGTCTTCCAACGGCATGGATGATTTCGTATTCAGGTAACAGCCACATTCCTGGTTCCAGGACGGCCCGGAATTCGGGACGCGATACTTCAACAGCACGCACGTGATCCCCTTGGCTGTCAGCCAGTCACAGACCTCCGTGCCTTCGAGGTCGATGGCCAAGATCTGATAGCCGCCGCCGGGAAACACGACGACCGCAGCGCCGGTGTTCTTCCCCTGCGGCGAGTAGACCGTCATCGTGGGCCGCGAAACGTTGCTTATGTAAGTCCAAGGCCTGCCCGCGACGAGGTGATCGTTCATCGTTGTCGTAGCGACTTCCGCCCCGGAGGCCTGGTGCGCATCAGGGGGCATGCCAGACCATATCGGGATTTGCGTATGTCCTGGGGACGGCTCCCAGGCAGGCGCCTGCGCGCTGAGACCGCGGAGCGCAGAGACGACGCAGAGCGTGACGATTAATAGCTTCACAGCGTTTTCCCTTCAAAGATTTCTCAACGACGCTAGGCGTCTAGCTTGCATCTCGAAAGCGCCAACCTGATTTGACTCAAGTGATGTTCATTATGAGCGGCTGTCTTGTCGAATTCATCCCGCAACGTGCGCACGCCGTCTACACTATGCACGAACTCCAGGTGGCCGCTCCGCTCATAGTGCACACCAGCATAGTAGATGATTGCGTTGCGAACCGATTCGTATACCTGCCGGGAGAGCTCTAGCGGCACCTGTGAATAGTCGAGTCCCTTGGCCCACGCGTCCTGATCCATCACCCATACGACCGGACGCGGCTCACTGAGCACTCGACGGATGCGATCGAAAAAAACGGTCTCGCTATCCGAGAGGTGGTGAAGGATATGACTGACTGGCCACTTGCCTGGCGCGTAGGGTCGCGCGAGGTCGCGAGGCTCAAGCGCGAAGCACTGCAGCGTCTCGTCTCGGGTCCGTTCAAGCTCTCGAATAAGTAGCGTGCTGACTCCAGCCGCTTAACGGGGTGCGCCTCATTGGGCCAGACCGATCTGTCGCATGAACTCGTGGTTGTCCCAGAAAAGCCATTCGTGGTCCATGGTGGCGCCCTTCCAGTGACCGATCGTCGCCATAGTAAGCCGGAACGACTTGCCCGTCGCGGCGATTGTCTTACCATCGCCGGTCGGCATTGGACGTGAAAACGTGCCGGTCATGATCCCGGTCACCGCAGTATAGTCACCCGAGCAGATCCGGATGGGATGAACAGCGATGTTGGTGTTGGGTGCATAGACGAACATGCCTTTGAGATCTTCGATGTGCCGGCCGATCCCGTTCGTCTCATGACCGTCCGGCCACGTCACGACGATGTCGCTCGCGTGACTCTCGGACAAACGGGGCCATTTCTGGTTACTGAACACGTCGAAATCGAGCGTATCGAAGGTTGCGAGGCGTGCGGCACACTGGTCTGCACCGACCGGACTTCCCGCGTGGCCCGCGGGCGCGGACCCAGTTGTCGAAAGGACGACCAACGCGACACTGAATGCCGTGATCCTGGTGATGCTCAGGGCAGACGCTTTCATGGGACCTCCTGAAGCTTCGGGCGCGTGTTAAGCGGCGCCCCTCGGCAGATTCGAACTGACAATTATGGCTCAAAGGTAATGTGCTCACGGTGCCGTGCGCGCATGGCAGCAAACTCCTGGGAATGTCCTAGTACCCCATGGGGGCACCTAGGCTTGGTGGTGGCGCTGGAGTTCCTCTACTTGCGCCAGAGTGAACGTATTCAACTGGACGATCTTGGCTTGCGATCGGAACGCGGGTGGGATAACCCCTCGTGCCTCCTCTCTGCTACCAAGCTCAACGATGAGCCACGCCTTATGATCGCCATCCATGCAGCCCCACTCGGCGCGCATGAGGAAATGCGAACCCGTTCTGATAAAGGTGTCAGCGGCCCGCGCACACTCTCCCACCTTCGCCTCATGAGGGACCTCGATTAGGAATCGCGGCATCGGGAGATTCTCCTGTAGTCCGAAGTGACGTTGCAGGATGTTGGCGCCTGTTCCTGCGCGAACGGGGTCACTCGTGGTTCTGAACGCGGTAACGCAGTTGAACCAGCCCATCCTCGAAGCGTTCGACGGAGTGCAAATCCATGCGCACGTGGCGGTGACGCCGCGCTATGAGTGGAATGCCATCCCCGATAAACACCGGGACGATACTGATGACGAACGCGTCGATCGCATGTTCGTCAAGAAAAGAGGCGATCAGCTCGCCGCCGCCCATCAACCAGATATCCTTACCAGGCTGCTCCCGAAGACGGCGCACGAATGCGCCGATTGCACCGTTCACGAACTCCACACCTGACGGGGGGTCGGCGGGTGGCGCGTGACGGGAGAAGACGATGGTCCGACTCTTCGAGTCGAACTTCGCCCCCATCCGCAGGCTCACCTCGTAGGTCTTCCGGCCGAGCAGCTTCGTGTCGATCGTCCTCATGAAGGCGCTCATGCCATAGAAACCCTTGGGCGCGGGGCGGGACGTCAGCCATTCGAGGTCACCGTCAGGACGCGCGATGTAGCCGTCCGCGCTGGTTGCGATGTGGACGATGACGTTGCGGCGCTGCCGCGTCACGGTCCGCTGCAACGCTTGTTAGGCGGCACACGATCAGTCATGCGCTAGCCGCCCTTGGTGGTCGCTACTCCAAAGCAGTGCGAATATCCGTCATCGTCCGTCACAAAGAACTCAGTCTGACCATAATCGCGGTCAGTGATCTCTGACACGGCGTAGCCTAGCCTTTCCAGGCGAGCCCTCAGTCCGTGGATATCACGGGGCGCCCAGTAGAGTCGAACGCCCTCGTAGTTCTCTGGCTTGATCGGTGTGCCTGCGCGTTGATTGAGCCAAAAGCACAAGTGCTCATTGTGAACCATACAGCCGATGAGGCGACCGTCCTGCCGCATCGCTCGGTCCATGGTAAGACCGAGACCCTCGACCCAGAAGCGCAGACTCTTCTCGAGATCCGCGCTTGGGATAACCGGCATACACGACTCCACGTGCACCGACACCTCCTTTGCCGCCTAACGAATCGCGCTTCCGGCGAGCCAAGGCATGCCGCGGTAGGAATCCGCCACCACCCAAGCCGCGGCCGTCAACGCCCAAGAGACGACGAACTCGCTCCAATCCGAGGCGCTGGGTCCTGCTGCCACGATGGGTACCCACACCAGCAGCGTGAACATGCCCAGCTGCAACACCGAGAGCATTGCTGCCAGCCGTGCATACATGCCGATGAGCACCGCTAAGCCCGCAGCGATGAAGGTACAGCCAAAGAAGTACGCCCAGGCCAAATGCCATGGCAGCCAACCAGGCACCATCGAAGTGGTTCTCTCGATATAGGTGAAATGAGCGATGCCGAAAGGGATCAAGGCCAGGCCGTAGAGCGCCCTCGCGATGCGGAGCCCCGTGTCGCCGGCGGCGAAACCGAGGCGCTGCCGGTCACGGTCGCCGGCGAACCAGACGTACAGAACCCAGGCGGCCGCCACCATCACCGCGGTCTTACAGGCTGCCCAAGTAAGTTGCATCCCGGGATGGCGGAAGAGTTGGGGCAGATCCAACAGCAGCAGCCAAGCGAGGAGAAAGCTGAGCAGCACCCGAGAAGCGACGGTGGCAGCGCGCTGCCAGAGTAGCCCGATGCCGGATAGCAGAAAGACGATGGCGCAGAGATAGGCCAGTACTTCGCGCGCGGGCACACCTTTGGGCACGGGCAGCCATATCGGCGTGAAATCGCCTTTGATCAGGCCCAAGATTCCGAGGGTGATCACGGTCGCAGCAAAGACCGCATGACCCCAGCTTGCGATGCGCATGGCCCTTCCCCTAGTGCTATTCGAATTCATGGATCCGTTTGGCGCGCGTTAGGCAGCACCCACACCGAACGATCTCTCGCGAGAGAGCACAACAAGCAGTAGTGCCGCCCCGATGGTAATCCCGGTATCGGCGAGGTTGAATGTCCAGAACCGCCAGGACTGCACGCCGATGTCAATGAAATCGGTGACCCCTCGCGGCGATAGCAGACGGTTGAGGAGATTGCCGACGGCCCCTCCGACAAGGAGCGCCAGCGCGGCAGCACGACGGCGGGCGTTCACCGGCGTGGCGATGTACAGCCGAACGAGGACGAAGAGGGCCAGCAGCGCTGCAAGCGAGAAGCCGATGCGCGAGTATCGGCCCAGAGACAGGCTCATCGCAGCACCGGCATTGTGTGCGAGCGTGAAGCGAACAACACTCCCTGCCACGTTATGAGGCGTATGCTCGGGAGCGAGATAGGTCTCGGCCAGCTCCTTCGTCGTGCAGTCGGCGATCAGGAGCGTCAGGAGGATCGGCCAGAAGACACGAGCTCTCGGCGACCAGAGCACAGGTGTTCTCCAGCGGGCGGGCGTGGTGCCGCCTAACGGGGTGCGCCTAATCTGCGGCGCGCTGAAGAAAGACTCATTCCATAATCTATGCGCGCCGTCAGCTTCAGGCGCATGTTAGGCGGCGCATGTTAGAATAGCGCGGATCCGCATTCTCACTGCGGCGAGGTTTCCTACCAAGTCACGATGAGGAAGCTCCATGAGCCCAAAGAAGGACACGCAGAAGTCCGCCAAGCGCACCACCGCGATCAAGAAGAAGTTCAAGGGATTCACGGACGAGGAACGAGTCGCGATGAAGGAGCGCATCCAAGAGCTGAAGGCGGCCGCGCGCCGCGGCCCGCGCGCGGACAAGGGGGACGGGGAAAGCGCTGTGCTCGCGAAGATCGCCGGGATGCCGGAACCGGATCGGGACAAGGGCAAGCGGCTCCATGCTATCATCAAAGCCAGCGCGCCAGCCCTCTCGCCGAGACTCTGGTACGGGATGCCCGCGTATGCCAAGGACGGCAAGGTCGTCTGCTTCTTCCAAAGCGCGCAGAAGTTCAAGACGAGGTACGCGACGCTCGGCTTCAGCGACACGGCGAACCTCGACGAAGGCGCCCTGTGGCCGGTCGCCTTCGCGCTGAAGGAGTTAACTACCACCGAAGAGGCCAGGATCGGCGCGCTCGTGAAGAAAGCGGTGAGCTGACGAGGTCGCGGGTCAGTTCCAGGCGCAGGGCGCCGGCAGCTTGAAGCGCGTGTTAGGCGGCCGGGCCACCCGCTCTACCACCACGAACCCAACACCGTACACCCGCCCAAGCAAAGACAAGGGCAAGAAGGGGAAAGATGATCGCACCGACGTACGCGCCCTGACCGCCAGGGCGCGTATGGGTCAAAGCACCGGTCACGGCGAACAGCCGCACCGTATAGAAAATGAAAAAGGCGCTCAGAGCGAACAGCACCACGGCGAGTATCCGCATATAGAAGAGTAGAAGGGCCGCCTAACGAAGTGCGCCTAAGCTGCCGCGCGAGCTTGACGATTTCACAAATAGAAGACTACCACAGCAAGACGGCGCCGCCAGCTTCAGGCGCGTGTTAGACCGCACGCTTCGGAAGCAGACCCAGCAGGCACAAGATCACTGCCAGCGCGAGAGCTCCCCCAGCCTGCGCGACGTACCAGATGCCCGCCTCCCGCATCACGGCTGGACCCAGCTGCGGGTCTAACAATCCACCGAGTTCCGTCCAAGCGGCCACTCCAACCAGAGCGAGGGCCGGAAATACCAGCCATCGACGCAACCGCGTGGCGACATAACCCGCGACTCCGAAAAGAAGCGCCGCTCCCCAGATCGCGCGGAGGCTCGGCTCCTTGTCCATCACTTCGAGCATGTGGAGCATTGGAGCGTATCGTGGCGGTCTAACGGATCGCGCCTAAGCTGCGGCGCGCTGAAGAAAGATCCATTCCTTAATCTACGCGCGCCGCCAGCTTCACGCGCTCGTTAGGCTGCAGCCGACTTGCGGGTGAGCAATGCCGCCGCTGCTCGAGAGCTCAGGCGATCTCATGGCAACCTCCGTCCTCCCCCCGCGGCGGATTAGAAAGTGAGGCTCACTCCCACACGCAGGGCGCGCCACGGCCCCGAGGCGCCCGGAACCGCCGGGGCCAAGCTCACTCGTGCCGGGAGCTCGGCCCTCTTCCAGTGCTCGCCCCCGACTACCGCGCCGACGATCGCACCCACAAGGGCGCCACCGGTCAACGTGTAGGGATAGATCTGACCTCCGCAGAAGTCGCACTGCGATTCGGCTATCTTCCCGGCCCCGAATCCAAGAGCAGCACCGGCCAGGATGCCGACGATTACACATGTGCCTCGCCGATCTGTTCTGCAGGTGCCCGGGCCAGCGCTGATGTCCACCTGCGTGCCCGGCGTCCTCGGGAGCTTAGCCGCGGCTGCGTTCTCCGGGCGGACGACGATTGTGACGCTGTCCACGAACTCAAGCGTGCCGACGACCCTGATATTCGGGGGGGTTGTCACGCGGACGCGAGTGCCGGGTGCGAGGGCTGGCGTCCCCTGCGCGCCCGCAGCACCGAGCGGGAGCGCCAACGTCAAAGCGAGACAGCAGAGTGGTCTCATCGAGTTTTGTAGAGTTGCGTCCCTACCGCGATGAACCATGCTGCGAAAAACACCTGAGAAACCAACGTTAGCACGGATCCGATGGCGTAGGGATATGAGCCGATGATATCAACCACCGCCGTCGCGAACCCGAGATACACCACAGGCTTCCCGTAGGCTCCGCTCTTCATGGCCAGACTCAGTACGAACGTCGCGATTCCCATCAAGAGACTGATCGCATGTAGACCACCGTAGAAAATAGCGACGACGAACGCCGCGAGGTCGGGCGTACTGACGCGGATGCCATATACGGGATAGACCAGACGCCCATGAACTACGAGTAATACCATCGAGACTGGGATGGCCACGGCCATGATTGTGCACCCGATCACCGCGTTCGCTCTGTCGACGTCGGCGAGACTCCGATAGAGCGCAACCACCGCTGGAGCCAAGCAGGCCGCTGCGAAGAACAGGATCTCGCTTTGAAACTCCTGGATCAGTGAATGCGATGCGATCCACGCGAGGATCTCTACCCCGCTCGAGGGTGGCGCACCCGCCATGAGATCCAGGATCGCTCTCGACAGGAATAGAAGGCCGCTCAGGACGAATGCTCCTCCCCCCATCTTGTAGAGTCCCTTCAGTCCATTCGACATGGTGAGGCTCCTCTACGAAGCGGCCAATTCCGCGCTGACCCTATGGTAGGGAGGGATAATGAAGCGAGCGTGACGAGAACGTGAGAGTTCGTTCCGGTCGGCGCTAGCTTCCAGCGCTTGTTAGGCGGCACCTCAAAACGTCTTGGCTTCCTCTTCCGCAACCAGAAACACGGGTTTGCCGCCAGTCGAAATAGATACAGCGTGTGCTACTGCCTTTTGCGCCGGGGCGGACGCTGCAGCTGCTTGCAGAGCTTCCATGGAGGGGAAATGAAGCTCGGCGATCCTATAGAACGGAGGTGCGCTGCCGTCAGGCGTGCCTACGACTTTGGATGCGACAAATCTCTTGATGCCCTTGAAAGTTTGTGGAGTGACCATCGGCGCATGATCCTGCGTGTATGCTCGCTCGAAGGCCTTAACGTCTCGCGGAGAGGGGTAGAGAACAACAAGTTTCGCGCCCGCCATGGTTTCCTCCTCCTCCAGTGTCGATCAAAGTGCCGCCTAACGGCTCGCGCGTAAGCTGCGGGCGACTCGCCCGGTGGCGCAAGGGTGTGGTACGAAGTCCGTGCCTCGTTGGAGACACAACACTCCGCTTCCTCTAAAGCGACCACCGCCCGCCAGCTGCAAGCGCCTGTTAGGCGGCCAACGGTCCAGAACGCGCCGCTACGATCAAATGCGTGCCCCCGTCGACATAACCGGCCTGCGCTGTCGCTTGACGCTCAAGGTCAAGGAGTGTCTGCCATCGATCCGCCTGCTGACGCAACTCGAGCAGGAGTGGCTCGAGGTTCGTTGTCAGCGCATTGGACGCCGCCAACGCCTCGATCCTGAACCCGTGGCGCTCCAAAAGGCCCGTCACTTCCGCCGAGCGAAACATATGACACTTATGAGACGACATCGGATCATTTTCCGGAGTCAAATCACCGGTCTCGACAACGCTTGCCATACTCCGCAACGGAAGGTCTCTGAGTGCAGCCAAATGCCGGTGTAAGGTGCCCCACAGCGACATGACGCTCGCTACGAACATGCCCCGGGACCGTAGCACCCTTCG
>DASWCE010000119.1:0-1613 GCA_036390255.1 Gemmatimonadales bacterium
GCAACGCGCCAACGGATCCTCGAGCCCACACGGCGCCGAGTCCGACACCCAGTGCGAGCAGATGAACGGCGGCCAGCAGCCATTGGATCGTCATGAGTCAGTATGAATAGAAGTCGAACCCGGCCGCACGCCAGTCCGCTCCGTACAGTACGGTGACGAGTGAGCTTGGGGCGGCGCCGAGCCCTCTGGCGTAACAGATCTCCACAACCTGCGTGCCCAATCGCGCGATACCGCGACCCTCCACCGGATCGCACCCGACGAACGTCCAGCCCTGTGCGCCTTTGAGCCGCCGACCGACGCTCTCGCGCAGGGGATCGGAGATGAAGGCCTTGAGCCCCGGCGTGAGGTGGGTCGTTTCCACTCCGCCGGCGATGTCCTGCAGCAGACGGTCGATGGGCTGGGGTGGTTTCACCTCGGAGGGCGCGCGTCGCAGCATGTGCGGAGGCGTCAGTCGCGGCTCCAAGATCCCCGCGATCGTCACCGCCATCGCCTCGGGCAGTGATTGCTCGAGGTTATCGAGCACGATCACGGTCAGGTCGAAGTCGGGGTAACGTTGGATGGCGGTGCGGAAGCCCTGCCACGCGCCGCCGTGACCGATGCGCCGATAGCCGCGCTGCTGGGTAACCTGCCAGCCGAAGCCGTAGGGGTAAGTACCCCCGCTGTTGAGGCGGACGGGAGTCCAGCTCGCTTCGAGCCCGGCCCGACTAGGGATCTTCCAGTGGTTCAGCGCAATCGCCCATTGTGCCAGGTCGCGCACGGAGAAATACAGCGCTCCGTCCGCCGTCGTGTTGAGCGATGGCGACACCCAGTCCTGATTCTTCAACGTGTCGTTGACCAGGTGATACCCGGCCGCTCGGTTCGGAATGATGTCCGCTTCCGAGATGATGCGCGTCGTGCGCATGCGGAGGGGTCGAAAGACGTGATCCTTCAGGAAGTCGCCGTAGAACACCCCCGTCACGCGGTGGATGATTATCCCCAACAGGACGTAGCCGGTGTTGCTGTAATTCCAGCGGTCGCCCGGTGCAAACTCGAGGGGCTGTTTGGCCGCGAGCCGCACCAGCTCGTCTTCCGTGTAATCCCGGCGCGTATCGAGCGTGCTATCGGTGTAATCAGCGATCCCAGAGGTGTGGGTGAGGAGATGCCGGATGGTGATGCCGCGCCACGTCGCCGGGCCGTCCGGGAGAAACCGCGTAATCGAGTCGTCGAGCGAGAGGCGCCCCTGCTCGGCAAGCATGACGATCGCCGCTGCCGTGAATTGCTTGCCGACCGACCCGGACTGGTACACCGTACTGTCGGTTGCCGGCACGCGATGCTCCGCGTTGGCGTAGCCATAGCCGCGCGCCAGCACGACGCTGTCGCCGCGGAGCACGGCGAGTGACAGACCCGGGATGCGGTAGCGAGTGACCTCGGTCCGGACATACCGGTCCATCGAATCGAGGGTCGCGGGCGTCTGTGCCGCCGCAGCAGCGGCCACGAGCAGATGACTCAGTAGTGCAGCCGTCAGGCGGGACATTGCGGAGCGGTCACGGGCGGGTTGCTCGATGAGGATGTGCGCTTGATTGTGCCCCTGCGTCGTCCGGATAGCAATCCGACGGCCCCATGTGCGGGGCTCA
>DASWCE010000120.1:0-9475 GCA_036390255.1 Gemmatimonadales bacterium
CACGGGGTTCGTCACGAACTCGGTCCCCGCAGTCCCCTTCAGGACTGCTTCGACCTGCCCCGCAATTGCGCGGAGGGAATCCAGCTCCGGCCCCTCGATGCGCATCGCGATCGGTGCGTCAATCGGCGGTCCGTTCTCGTACTCGCGCAGCGCAAGCTCGGCGGCCGGGTAGCGCGCCAGCTCCACCCGGAGCGAATCGAGCAGCCGCGGCGTGGTCTTGTGGTCGTAGTGGTTCAGCAGGACGAACAGCTGCCCGATCCGCGGATCGTCGGTGCGGGAGGAGACGTTGTAATAAACCCGCGGATTGTCGTGCCCCACCGATGTGTAGATCGCCCTGACGCCCGGCGCGCGGCCGAGCACCCGTTCGGCGTACCGCGCGGCCGAGTCGGTCGCCGCAATGCTTGCGCCCTCGGGCGCCGTGATGTCTACGCGGAACTGGGGCGTCTCGGCCTTCGGGAACAGCGAGAAGCCCACGACCGGCACGAGAGCGAACGAGGCTACCACGAACGCCCCAGCCAGGACCAGCGTACGGCCTGGCCGGTGTAGCGCTCGGTCGAGCAGCGGTGCGTACGTGGCGTGGATCCCGCGGTCGAACGCCCGCAGGAACCGGTTCCCCTCGGGCCCTTCGTCCCTGCCGAGCAAGAGGCTCGCGAGCCACGGGATGACCGTGAGCGAGACGACGAGCGACGCCAGCACGGCGAACACCACCGCGACCGGCAGCGAGCGGATGTAGCGGCCCGGGCCGCCGGGCAGGAAGAGCAGCGGCACGAACGCGAAGACGAGGGTCGCCGTCGCGCCGAGGACCGCGACCCAGATCTGCTGGGTCGCGAGGATCGCCGCTTGCGTGCGCGAGTGCCCGGCGCGCCGGTAGCGGGTGATGTTCTCGACCACCACGATCGAATCGTCGACCAGGAGGCCGAGCGCGATCACCATCCCCACGATCGACAGCTGGTTGAGAGTGAAGCCGGTCCAGGCGAGCGACGTCACCGCCATCGCGAGCGACAGCGGAATCGAGATCATGACCACGAGCGCCGCGCGGCCGCCAAGCGGCAGCAGGGTCAGGAGCACAAGGCTGAGTGCGATGAGGAAGTCCTCGCCCAGCCGCCCGAGGCGATGGGCAACGTTCGCCGCCTGATCGAACCCGCGGTGCAGCGTGATACCGGGCGGCAGTGTCCGCTCGAACTCATCGAGCCCCGCGTAGATGCGGTCGCGCACGGCGCCGACGGTTGTGCCCGCCCGTTGCGTCGCGGTGACGAAGATGGCGCGCCGGCCGTTGAACCGTGCCCGGTATGTCGAGTCGGCCGATCCCCAGCTGACGTGAGCCACGTCGCCCACGTGCACCAGCCGGCCGTTGCCGCCGCGGACCACGGTGCCGCGCACCTGGTCGAGCGTTTCGTAGCTGCCCGACGACCGCACGCTGAAGCTGCGGCGTCCCACGTCCACGCTGCCGCCCGGGATGTCGGCGCTTTCGCCGCCGATCGCGCCCAGCACCTGGCCGACCGGGAGCCGCAGCGCGGCAAGGCGGCCGAGATCGAGATCGACGTCCACTTGGCGTTCCGGCGCGCCCCAGCGCTCCGCCGTGCGAACGCCGGGCAGGGCCGTCAGCCGGTCCTCGAGCGCCTCGCCCAGCGAATCGAGCGTGGCGTACGACGCGAGCGGCGACACAAGCGCGACCTGCACGATGTTCACGTCGAGTGTGCTCGCCTTGTAGATGTCGAGCCGCGCCACCTCGGGCGGCAGGCCAGTGCGTAGCGCGTTCACCTCGCGCACCACGTCGTCGTACTTCTTGTCGGCGTCCTCGTTGGGCTCGAACTCGACCTGCACCCGCGCCACGCCCGGGCGGATGTTGCTGCTGATGCTGCGCACGTCGTCCAAACCGTGGAGTGTGTCCTCCAGCTGCTTCACGACCAGCCGCTCCAGGTCTTCCGCGCTCGCGCCCGGGTACACGGCGACGATCGTGAACGTCGGAAAATCAATCGGCGGGTCCTCGCCGCGCGAGATCCTGAACAGCGACGTCAGGCCGAGGGCGGCCAGCATGACGAAGAGCACGACCGTGAACTGCCAGTTCTTGACAGAAAACTCGGTGAGTTTCATGGCCGGACCTTTACGGCGCTGCCGTCGTCGAGGTAAGCAGCGCCGTCTGTGACCACGCTGCGCGCGCCTTCGAGGCCCGAGACCACGGCGACGCGGTCGCCCGCGAGAAACGCGATCCGCACCGCGCGACGTTCGGCGTGCGTGCCGTCCGCCGAGAGGGTGAACACCGTGGCGCGAGAGCCGTCGGCTTCGAGGACCGCGTCAATCGGCACGAGGGAAAATGGGCGGTCGGCGCGCGGATCGATGTCCACTTGACCAACAAGCCCGCTCGTCAGCCGGGCCGCGCGTGGCAACGTCACTTCGACGCGGTACGTCCCGGTCAGCGGATCGGCCGCGGCGGCGATCTCCGTGACGGTCCCTTGGAGGACTTCATCAGGCAGGGCATCGAAGTGCACAGCGGCGCGGTCGCCGCGCTGGAGGCGCACGACGTCCCGGTCGGCGAGGGCCGCCCGCAACACCACGCCGCGCGACCGGGAGCCGAACACCAGGATCGCCGTGCCCGATTGAACGAGTTGCCCCGGCTCCGCGTTGCGCCGCAGGATCACGCCCGCGGCCGGAGCCACGATCACCGCGTAGCGGCGGTTGAACGTGGCAGTCTCGAGCTCGGCGGCGGCCACGTCCCGGCCCGTTTGCGCATTCTGGACCTGCTCGAGTGTCGCTACGCTGTCGTTATACAGTCGCTGTGCCCTGGTCAGGTCGCGCTCGGCTTTTTCGGCAGCGCTGCGCGCCCGGGTGACGCCGGCGTCGATCTCGCTCAAGTCGAGAGCCGCGAGCGTGTCGCCGGCGCGAACCGACTGGCCTTCGTCCACCAGGATGCGCCCGATCACTCCACCGACCTTGAAGCTGAGGGGCACTTCTTCCTTGGGACCGAGGACGCCGGTCGCGCTCACGGGCCGCGCGATGCGCTCGATGGTGACGGGCGCGAGCCGCACGGCGACCGCGTCATGCACGGGCGCTACGCCGGCGCGGCCGCGGCTGCAGGCCGCGAGGGCCAGGGGCAACAACAGGGCGAGGGAAGTGCGGGACATGGCTCTGCTCCTTGTGCTAGTAGTCGAGGGGCCGCAGCGCGGCGGCGCGCTCGAGCTCCACGTAGTGAATCGCATATCCGTAGGCGGTGACGACGCGGTTCAGCTCAGCGGAGGTCAACGCGGTACGCGCATCGACCAACTCGATGGGACTCGCGACGCCCTCTTCGTAACGGCGCTGGACCAGCTCGAAGGTGCGGCGCGCGGCCGCGAGACGATCGTCGGCGGTCGCGATCGCTTCGTGAGCGACGACAGCCGCGTCGTAGGCTACGCGCACTTCGAGTGCGATCCGGTCCTCGAGATCCTTGCGGAGTGTCTGCGCGCGATCGACCTCGTAACCGGCCTCGGCGCGGCGGGCCGCGTCGCGGCCCCCGTTGAACAGATTCCATGAGACGACGATCGATGCCACCCAATAATCCTGGCTCGAGCGGAACTCGACCTCGCGGCCCTGGAAGCCGTAATCAACGCCGAGGGAGACGCTCGGCAGATACGCGGCAGTGGCCGCGCGCACGCCCGCCTGCGCCGTGCGGATCCCCGCGTCCACTTGCCGCAGCTCTTCACGGCCCGCGAGGGCGTGGGCGACTGCGCTGTCGACGCTGATGGTGAGGGGCAGGTCGAACGCGCTGTCGGGGATCGCGTCCATCGGCGTCCCCTCCGGGCGACGCAGGATTTGATTGACGACCCGCCCGGCGGCTACGTCGCGCTGGCGCGCCTCCGCGAGGCGCTGTTCGATGTCGCTGCGATCGGCGCGGGCGCGATACACGGCCTCGGGCGTCGCGCGTCCGGCGGCGACGAGCCGCTCGGCCACCCGCTCGTTCTCGCGCACGAGGGCGAGCGAGGCTGTGTAGATCTCGACGGCGCGGCGCGCGCTCATTTCAGTCAGGTAGGCGGTCTGCACGTCGGCCGCGAGCCGGCGGGCGGCCGCGCCGAGGGCGAAGCGCTGGCCGTCGTGGCGGCTCCGGGCCGCGGCATAGTTCGCCAGGATCGAGGTGTTGAAGAGCGGCTGGCGCAGCTCCAGGTGCGAGTCGTGCCGCTGCGGCAGCGTGATGTCGAGGTTCGTGGGGAAGCGGTTCTGTCCAAGGATGCCGTTCAGAGCGGCGTACGCCGGGTTCACGAAGTCGCCGATGTTGGGGACGCCGTCGAGCCGGGAGTAGCGGGCCGCGACGGTAAGCGACGGGAAAAAGAGACCGCGCGCTTCGTGCACGTCCGCAGCGCTGCGGCGTTCGGCGAGTCGCTCGCCTTCGAGACCCAAGTTCGATCGCATGGCTTCGGCGACGAGGCCGCCGAGCGGATCGGGCCGCTGCGCGACGAGCGGTGCAGCGAGGATCGCGACGACGAGCGAGCTGAACAGCGTCACTCTTGTTAACATTGTTAAGTCACCCGTCAAAAAAAATTAGTGAGCGAGCCCCTTCATCATCACGTCGTGCATCTGGTTCGCAGTCTCGCGTATGTCGCGCCACTCCACCCAGTCGTCGTGTTCCTTCGCGATGCGTAGCGAGACGAGCCCATGGCAGCCGGCCCAGAGCATTTGGGCGACTTGCTGCGCGTCCTTCAACTTCGGTCGGAAGCGCCCGGCCGCGATCGCTTCTGTGCACGACTGCACCAGGAACGCGTAGGCGTCCTGGCTTGGATCTCCCTGCTTGATGCCCTTCGGGTCCTTCATCGCGGGGTGCGGCGTCATGAACATCAGCCGGTAGTGCATGGGGTGCGTGAGGCCGAACGCAATGTACGCTTGGCCGATCCGACGCAGCCGCTCCACGGGATCCGCCACTTCTCCAAGTTTCTGGAACGCCTGGGCGAGCGCGCGAAAGTCCTGAGTCGTGAGCTCGGTCAGGAGCGCTTCTTTATTCCTGAAATGGTGGTAGATCGCGGTTGGCGTGTAGCCGATGCGGTCGGCGATCGCGCGCATCGTCGTCGCTTCGTAGCCGTTCTTGACGTACATCTCCCGCGCGGCGTCCAGGATCGTGCGATGCATCTCGGTGCGCTCACGCTGGCGGCGTTGTAGACTGGCTGCTGACCTGGTTGCCATAACGTTGTAACAACGTAAAACAACGTTAAGTTTCTGTCAACCTAGATCCCTCGCCCGTTTAACTAAGTCACGGCGAGACGCTTAGATAGTTCGTTGCGCAGTCTTGGGAAGGGACGGACCAACCAACCAGCTCGTGCGTGCTCTTTTCGACCCAGTAGTCGACGACGTCCGGCGCGTTACCCACGCCGACAACCCAGGCCTCCAGGCGCGTCCCATTCGGCAGCCGCACTGTTTTCGAGCCGGTCACTCGTGCCGTGTCGGTATACAGCATGAGCGAGGGTGGTTTGCCTTCCTCTTCTTCGAAGCCAAAAGTAGCAAACGTGATTTTGCCTGCGGGAGCGTACAACAAAGGAGTTGCTCGAAGCAGAAGACTGATGATCACATCGGGAAAGGCCGGCTCGCGTAGCTTGGAATCGTAGGATCGCCGCCGTTCACCCGGTTGTTGCGTAAACCCCAGCACACGCAAACCGCGGAACTGCCAAGAGGCTGACGTATCCTGTCCCAAATGCCGCCGTTCCGAGACCGGCGCCAGGTTTCGGCGGTCCAAGACAGCCGAGTCGACCAAAGCGTTCGGCTGATCAGAGAATTGCAGCGACTGGACAAACAGAATCTCACTGTCGCCCCTCAAGGCGATTTCTTCAACGACAAGGCTCTGGTTCTCGCCGCCGCATGCGGACGAACCGACAAACTTGTGCCGCGACGGACGGACCGGCCCACTCACGATGCCGTTCCCGGGACGAGCCAGGGCGACGGGTGGACTTTGTCCTGACAGGCGCGACTGAGCGACCGTTGCGGCGGCGACAGTGAGAACAGCCCAGAGAGCCCTCACCGGGGCTACGATTCAACGATCCCGAGCGGCGGCACACGCTCCCAGCTGCCTCGCGTGAAGTCGGGGATATCCTGCGCCTTCCCGTGACTTGCGACGGACCGTTCCGTCAGCTCCACGATGGCACTCCACGCCGCGGCGTCGTAGACGTTCTGATCGGTCGGCAAGCCTTTGCGCAGGCATTCGATCAGCCGCCAATCCTCGAGGAAATCCATGCCGCCGTGCCCGGCAGTCGCGTGTTGCACGCGCTCGGACTTCCAAAGCGGGTGCTCGAACTCCGTGTAGTAGCGATCGAGCGGCTCCCACTCGTCCTCAGGACTCCGGCCTTCGACGTAAATCCGGTCGGGCCATCCTTGAATGATCCCCTTGGTGCCTTGCACGAGGTTGATGCGGCTGTAGGGCCTGGCGTTGTTGGTGTTGTGGCTGAGAAAAATCGTCTGGCCCTTGACGGTGCGGATGAGCGTGTTGTTGACGTCGCCGAGCTTGTAGGCTTCGTGGCGCCGGGGGTCTGAGTCGGCGAACTGCTGGGCGGCATATTGCTCCAAGCCGCGGTGATTCGAGCTCATCGACACGAGAAAGTCGAACCGGTTGCCGCGATTGATGTCCATGCATTGGGCGATGGGCCCTAGGCCGTGCGTGGGGTAGAGATTGCCGTCGTGGGCCTGCGACCAGGCGCGCCGCCACAAGCCCTCCCCCTCCTTCGCGAACTTGATGCTCCGCAGGTCGTGCAGATACCCGCATTCGCCGTGCAGCACCTCTCCGAGCACGCCCTTACGCACCAGGTTGAGAGCCAACATCTCACGGCGATCGTAGCAGCAATTCTCCATCATCACGCAATGCTTCTTAAGCCGCTCGGACGTTTCGACGAGCTGCCAGCAGTCGTCCACGGTCATCGCCGCGGGCACTTCGGTAGCGGCGTGTTTCCCGCTTTTCATCGCGGCGAGCATGACCGGGACGTGCCACTCCCATGGCGTCGCGTTGTACACGAGGTCGAGCTCCTGCTCGGCGCACATGCGCTCGAAGTCGCGCGGCCCGCGTGAATAGCCGGCGGGTTTGGGCTGGTCTGCCGCGACGGCCATGTCCTGCGCGCGTGCGACCTTCCAGTCGACGATGTCGCAGATGGCCTTGAGCTCGACGCCCTCGATCTTGAGCAGGTTCTCGACGTGCACGGTCCCCTGTCCGCCCACGCCGACGTAGCCGATGCGCACGCGCTCGAGCGGTGGCGCGGCGAACAGCGTTCCTGGGCGGGGCGCTGGCGTCTGGGCAGAGGACGCGTCGGGCGCCAACGCTACCCCAAGTCCGATGGCAGCGGTGGATTGGATGAACTCGCGGCGGGTGGGGTCGTTCATGAGCACTCCTGGAAGCCGTTGCTTGCTCGTTCGTCTTGACTAGGCCAAACTGTTGCGCAGTGAGCGCTCGCACTAGAGGCCCCTTCGGCCTTGCTCTCGTCCTGGCTCTCCTGGTATCGCGGTCCCTGTCCGCCACCCAGGGGGCGAGGGCGGGGGCCGCCTCCGATTCTCTCACGTCTGGCCACTCAGCTCCCGTCAGTCGCGCGCACGTGGTCGCCACGCCGCCGATCATCGATGGGCGTCTGACCGACCCTGTTTGGCAGACGGTCGAGCCAATCACCGGCTTCGTACAACGCGAGCTGCACGAAGGCGCGCCGGTCACCGAACGCACCGAGGTCCGGATCATCACCGACGGCCAGGCGTTGTACGTCGGCGCGTGGCTCTACGACTCGGATCGTGGCGGCATTGTCGCGGGCGAGAAGGTGCGCGACGGCGACATCTCGAAGAGCGACTACTTCGGCATTCTCCTTGATACCTATCACGATCGACAAAACGGTTTCGTCTTCACCACGACACCCGCGGCCATCGAGTACGACGCGCAAGTTGTGAACGAAGGGGAAGGCGGCGGCATCCAGCTGCCCGGCCAAACGCGGGCGATGGCCGGGTCGCTCGGCGGATTCAACCTCAACTGGGACGGCACCTGGACCGTCGCCACGTCGGTGGACTCAGCAGGCTGGTATGCGGAGTTTCGCATTCCATTTACGACGCTGCGCTATGGCGCGGGTGCGCAGCAGACGTGGGGCCTCAATCTCGTGCGCAGCATTCGCCGCAAGAACGAAGAAGCATTTTGGTCCTTCGTGCCGCGGCAGTTCAGCCTGATGAAGGTCTCACATGCCGGCACCCTGCAGGGCGTCCAGGTGCCCTCGCGACGAGTGTGGACAGTGACGCCGTACGCGCTCACGGGTGTGGAACGAAACTTTGCGATCGACCCGGAAGCGCGCGAGCGTGGGGATGTCGGCGGCGAGCTCAAGTTCGGCGTCACGCCGAGTCTGACGCTCGACCTCACGTACAACACCGACTTCGCCCAGGTCGAGGTGGACGAGCAGCGCACCAACCTCACGCGCTTCCCACTCTTTTTTCCAGAAAAGCGGCCATTCTTCCTCGAGAATGCCGGCATTTTCTCCGCCGGCACGCCGCAGGCCGTCGATCTGTTCTTCACGCGACGCATCGGTATCGACACCCTCGGCCAGCCGGTCTCGATCCTGGGCGGCGGGCGGCTGACGGGACGCGTCGGCGACTTCACGGTGGGCGGGCTGCAGATCTTCACGGACCGATCCACGACGCAGTCAGCGGAGGCCTACTCCGTCCTGCGCTTGCAGCGCGAGCTCGCGGCCCGCTCCCGCATCGGCGTCATCGCCGTGCAGCGCATGGCGACGTCCCACCCGGAAGATTGGAATCGCGTGTATGCGGTCGACGGCCGCATCGGTATACGCGACGCTTGGACGGTCGATTGGTGGGGCGCCGCTTCCGCCACCCCTGGACCGGACGGTGACGCCATGGCGTACAGCGCGCGAGCGGCTTACGAGACGGGATCGTGGACCAGCCTCGCGCGGATCATCCAGGTCGGGCGTGACTTCGATCCCGAGGTAGGATTCCTGAATCGCCGCGGCGGTTATCGGTTCTACGAGACGACCGTGATGTGGAAGCACCGGTATCCGAACAGCACGTTGTTCAAAGACTGGCATCCGCACGTCGGCTATCGCGGCTATTACGGGCTCGACGGCTATCGGCAGGAAGATCGTATCCACATCGACATCACCGAGTGGTCGCTCGCCAGCGGAGCGATGATCGGCCCCGAAGTGAACATCGAGCACCAGGGTCTCCAGCAGCCGTTCGCGATCGCGAGCAACGTGACGCTCCCGGTGGGGTCGTACGACTACACCTCCATGGGTTTCGACTTCGGCACCAATCCGAGCGCGCCGCTCTCGTTGAACTTGCGCGCCGACGTGGGTGGGTTCTATGACGGCACGCGGCGCGGCGGCAGCGTGACCCTCGGCGCTCGGCATGGCAGCTCCCTCACCACGTCTGTGCTCGTCGAGTACAACGACGTGCGCCTGGATGAGGGTAACTTCACGCGCGTGCTGATCGCGCCGCGCATCGCCTACTTCTTCACCCCGCGCATCATGGTCCAGACGCTGGTGCAATACAGCAA
>DASWCE010000121.1:0-3175 GCA_036390255.1 Gemmatimonadales bacterium
GCGCTTGAAGGGAGCACGGAGCTCGGAGCAGGGAGCACTGGCGATCGGACTGCTCCGTGCTCCGCGCTCCGTGCTCCGTCGACCTCGCGTTCCAACACGTCTTTCCTCACTCCCGCTACTTCGGCGACTCGCGAGATGTACAAATCCCTCGAAATCGGATCCGCCGCTGCCCGAATCGTTGGCAGCAACCGATCCAACGCTCTCCGTCTTCCAGGCAAGCTGCCGAAAAACCCCTTGCGCTCGAGGATCTGAATCTTGCGCTCGAGCACATCGACGGAGTCCTTGAGCGCCTGCTCGAGCGCGGGCGCCCCCTTGTTCTGCACCAGCGTGTCGGGATCCTCGCCTTCAGGCAGCGTCGCGACGTTGACGCGCAGCTTGTGGCGCAAGAGGACATCGCCGGCGCGGAACGTGGCGCGCAACCCGGCGTCGTCTGAGTCGTAGAGCAGAATCACCTGCGGCGTATGGCGCTGCAGCAGCGCCGCCTGTTCGTCGGTCAGGCCTGTTCCCAGCGGCGCGACAACTTCTTCCAGCCCGGCCAGCGTGAGCCGAAGGACATCGAACTGCCCCTCGACGAGAATGGCCCGCTCCGCCTTGCGCATCCCGTGTTTGGCGAGATGCAGGTTGTAGAGCAGCTGACCCTTGTGAAAGATCGGCGTCTCGGGGGAGTTCAAGTATTTCGGCTCTCCATCGCCAAGGACGCGACCGCTGAACGCGACGACGCGCGAGCGCAAATCGTGGATCGGAAAGAGTAAACGCCCTCGGAATCTCGGGATCTTCGAGCCATCCTCCCGTTTAACGAGCAGCCCGGCTTCCAGCAACACTTCTTCGCGCACACCCAATCCTTTCATCGCGTCGAGAAAGGCGGTGCCCCGAGGCGCGAAGCCCAGCCCCTGCACCTGCGCCTGCTCCATCGTCACGTGCCGCGATTCGAGGTAGGAGCGCGCGATTTCGGCTTCCGGGCTCTCGCGCAACTGGCGCGCAAACCAGTCGGCGGCGGTCGCCACCGCGGCGAACAGCGGCTCGCGGGGGTCGGGACCAGTCGGGCCCGAGCGGTCGGGTATCGTGATGCCGACGCGGCGCGCGACTTCGCGTACCGCCGTCGGGTAGTCCATGCCGAGTCGCTTCATGAAGAAGGTGAAGACGTCGCCCGCTTCGTGGCAGACGAAGCAATAGAACATCCCCTTCTTGGGAATGACGGCGAAATTGCGATGCGTGCCGCCGTGAAATGGGCAGCGCCCCCGGTAGTCCGCTCCAGTCCGCTTCAGCTCGACGCTCTCGCCGATAATCCCGACGAGATCCGCTGCGTCGCGGACTTGCTCGATCACGTCGTCGGGAATCACGCGAACTCCGCCACGGTGACGCCGTGGCCACCCTGATTCGCCGGAGCGAGGGAGAATCGCTTCACGCGCGGATCGCGCTTCAAAACCGATTGCACGAAGTCGCGCAAGACGCCGGTGCCCTTGCCGTGGATGATTCGCAAATACGGCAGATCCGCGAGTACGGCGTCATCGATCGCTCGAGCGAGCAAGGGCTCGGCTTCTTCGACCGTTAGACCGCGCAGCGATACTTCGCTCACCGCATCCGTCCTCACCCCCTGACCCCCTCTCCCGTCGGAGAGGGGGGACGGCGGGACGCTCTTCCGGCGACGCAGCTCTTCGAGATTGACCCATCCTCTTTTCTTCTCGGTCGACTCTTCCTCGGTTTTCTCGATCGCCTCTTCCACGATCCGGCGTGCTTCTTTCGCCGTCGCCTCGGTCACGGCCGCCCGCGCCTGGGCCAGTGCGGCCTCGACCGTCTTCCGAGCTTCGAGCAGATAGGCGCGGGCGCGCTCACGCGCATCCTTGTCCAACGCCTTCTCGCGCACCCGCAACTGGGCCGCCAGCGTCTCGAGATCGGCCAGGTTCTGGCGCTCCACCTCGAGCTGCGCCGCCCGGGTGTCGAGCTCCGAGGAACGCGTTTCGATTTCGCGGCCGCGAGCTTCGACCGCCGCGAGCAGGCGATCCAGCGTCCGGTCTGTATCGGGCACCGTGCGCTCAGCCTCGGCAAGCACATCGCTCGCGATCCCGAGTCGGCGGGCAATTGCCAGCCCGTACGACCGTCCGGGCACGCCTTTGAGCAAGCGATAGGTAGGCGTGAGCGTCTCCGCCTCGAACTGCAGCGACGCGTTCACGATGCCCACCGTCTCAGCGGCCAGCTGCTTCAACGCGCCGAGGTGTGTCGTCGCGAGGGTAATTGCCCGGCGGCGCGTGAGCGTCTTCAACGTCGCGGCCGCCAATGCACCGCCTTCGGCTGGATCGGTGCCGCTGCCGATTTCGTCGAGCAGGACCAGTGAGCCGGGCCCCGCGCCATCGAGAATCTCACGGAGGGCCGCGACGTGCGCGGAGAATGTCGAGAGGCTCGCCGCGATGGATTGGCGGTCGCCGATATCGGCGAACACCTCAGTGAAGACTGGCAACGACGAATGCGGACCGATGGGCGGGATGACGCCGCTGTGTGCGAGCAGCGCCAGCAAGCCGACCGCTTTGATCAAAACTGTCTTCCCTCCGGTATTGGGGCCGGAAACCAGAACCGTCCGCTCGTCGGGAGCAAGCTCGAGGTCGAACGCCACCACTGTCTCACCCCCTGACCCCCTCTCCACGTTGTGGAGCGGGGGGATGAGCAGCGGATGGCGTCCACTTCGGATCTTCAGGTGCCCGCCGATCTCCGGCACGAACCCGTTCACTTCCACCGCATACCGCGCCCGCGCGCACAGGTCGTCGAACGCGATACACATCTCCCAGGCGGCCGCGATCGTGCTCGCATGCGGCCGGAGCAAATCGGTCAGCTCGCGCAAGACGCGGAGTACTTCGCGTTGCTCGGCGGACTCCGCCGCCCGCAGCTCGTTGCCGAGCTCGATGATCTCGGGCGGCTCGACGAAGACGGTGCTGCGCGTCGCCGATTCGTCGTGCACGATGCCGCCGACGCGGGCCCGCGCGGTGGTGCGAATAGGGATCACATAGCGGCCACCGCGCACGGTAACAGCGGCGTCGGGCGCGCGCTCGCTCTGGTCGAGGCTTCCCAGGATCGCTCCCAGCCGGTCGATGACGCGCTGCCGCGCCTCGCGCACGCGCTGGCGTGCCCGGGCGAGGTCGCGCGACGCGCCGTCGAGCACCTGGCCGTCCGGCGAAATCGATTG
>DASWCE010000122.1:0-2755 GCA_036390255.1 Gemmatimonadales bacterium
TACGGCCAGCCGCCCCGGCGCGTCGTCGGCCAGGACGCTCACCAACCGCTCGAACAAGCGATCCAGATCGTCCGTCATTTCACGACGACCACGCCCTTCATGAAGGGATGCGGCGTGCAGTGGTACGTGTACGTGCCCGGCCTGTCGAAGCGGTGGACGTAGCTGCCGTTCGGCGGGATGACCGGGGAGCCCGGTTCGGCGGCGCCGTCGAACGTGACCGTGTGCTCCACGGGATCGCGGTTAGTCCAACGCACCGCCTGCCCGGCGGAGATGGTGACCGTCTCGACGGTAAACTTGATGGCGGCCATGTCGACTTCCGCCGCGATCGCGGCGCCGGACGCGCCGAGCGCGACGGGTTTGGGCGAGCCGTGGAACCACGGGCTGAAGCGCTTTAAGTGCAGCGGGATCGTGAACTCGAAGCCGTAGAGGACGTGGCCGGGCCCGAGCGCGGCGTATCCAACCGACGCTCCCTGAATTGTCGCGCTTTGTGCGTTGCTCGCCTGCAGCGAGAACGTATGGGGGGATCCCGGGACCAGGAAATCGATCGCGGCGCTCCACGCGGCGCGCCCTGTGGGACTCACGAACGATCCGAGATCGACGCTGAAGGCGATGTAGTGGGTCAACCGCGCGTCGAAGCCGCCTGCGAAAGCCGCAGCTCCGGTCCCTGACTCACCTAGTCGACGCGACACCGCGCGCGCCGCCCCATGCAGCGTGAATGGACCCCGTGTCCAGTCCACACCGAGTTCGCCGTCCACACTTTTCGCCAGGAAGTTGTAAGCCGGCGTCACGGCGACCGCGAAGCCGTCCTCGCCCTCTGCCCCATAGATTCGCCACCGCCCGAACAGCTCGGTTTCATTACTCGACTGCGCGCCTGCTCCCGTTCCGACGATCGACTTCGTGGCAAATCGTCCCCCAAAGGCGACGCCGCGGCGGACCCCTGCGGCGAGCGTGAACGTTGGGTGATTCTCGACAAAGTGCGAAGGGGCCGGGAAAACGTAGAAGCGGTGCAAGAAATTGAACTGCACCACGCCACCATCGGGAACCCACGTGCCGCCGAGGTTCGGCGGGCGGTACAAGAGAGACTGCGCCCGAAGTGGCGCTGCGGCTGCGAGCAGCGCGAGAGCTAACGAGACACGCTTCACAGATCCTCCTTGTCACGAGGACGTTCGATGGACGCTGCCGTTCATTCCGCATTCCGCACTCCACATTCCGCATTGGATCTACCGCCACTCGCGAACCCACTTGTCGTACAGGACGGGAACGATGCCTCCCTGCTGCAGCACCTCGATGCCCGAGGGATCGCGGTATGCCTTCCGGTAGAAGGCGTGCGTCACGCCCGAGTTGATGATCAACTTCGCGCACATCACGCAGGGCGAGGCGCTCACGAACACGACCTTGTCGCGCACGCTGCCGGGGGCTTTCACGAGCGCATTCATCTCTGAATGAATGCAGCCGCAGCTCCCCGGCACCGCCGAATCGCACTTGTTGGGCAAACCGCGAGCGTTGCCGTTGTAACCGATCGCCAGCACGTTCTCGAGCACCTGGTCCGTCACGACGGTCCCGACCTGCAGCCGGGCGCAGGTGGAGCGCTTCGCCAGCTCTTCGGCCATGCGCATGTACACGTCGTACAACGGAATGCGGTCGACCGGCGGCGCAGCCGCGCCGTCGGGCAGCACGTTGAGGAAGTGCGTATTGGCCGGCACCCCGTCCTTAAAGACGCTCATGCAGCTCCTGATCGGGATCGTAGTCGCTGTAGCGCCCGCGGGCGCGCTCTTCGGCGAGCCAGGTGTCGAACGCCGACGGCACCAGCCCGTTGGAGCGTTCCTGACGCTCCGCGGCGCGGGTCGCGAGCGTGTCGGCGTATTCGTTCTTCGCGTGACCGGCATGGCCCTCGATCCAACGCCACTCGACCTGGTGCGCCGCCGCGGCCTGCACCAGCTTCTTCCAAAGCTCCTGATTCTCGAGCACGCCGCCCTTGCGCTTCCAGCCGCGGGCCTCCCAGCCCGCCACCCACTCGCGCATCCCCTTGACGAGGTACTGTGAGTCGGAAACGTAGACGACGCGGGCGTGCTTCCACTGGCGGCGGATCCATTCCAAGGTGGCGATCGCCCCGGCCAGGGCCATCTTGTTGTTGGTCGTCTGTGGCGAGGATTCGTAGAAGTCCCACCGCGCCACGCTGTCTCCGGCGGGCGCCTCGATCAGCGCGGCGTTCCCGCCGGGGCTCGGTTTGGAGCTGTCGTTGCCCAGGCAGCTCTCATCCGCGTGGACCAGCACTCGGGCCCCCCCTCCCGGCGCTCCGACCACGTCAGGGCTGGATGACCACCGGAATATCGGTGTGCCGCAGGATCTCCTCCGCGTGGGATACGACCACTTCGCTGGGCCGGCCCTCGACGTGGCTCATGTGCGCCCCGGCGAACAACGCGTCGCAGCGGATCCGCTTGATGACTCGGGCCACGACTTCCCCCGGCGTTCCCGCTTCCACGTGGGTGACGAACGCCACCCGCTGCATCGACAGCGTCGCCTCCGCGACGCCCACGACCTTGAGCCCCGCCTCGTGGTCGTCGCTGGCATGGATAAGGTGCACCGTGCTCCCGGCTACGCTCGCGAACTGCGTCGCGCGCTCGAGGGCCCGGCGGCTCGTGTCGCGCCCGTCGAACGCGACCGCGATCGACTGCATCGGCGAGGCGATCCCACCGCACACGATCACGCAACGCTCGGCGATGCGGATGAGCGAGATCACGGTCGGACCGAGGGC
>DASWCE010000123.1:0-1564 GCA_036390255.1 Gemmatimonadales bacterium
GGTGTCCCTGATGGTTCAGACATCGTACACGAGTACGAAAAAGGCGCAGCCCGGCACGCAGAACGGCACGGTCGTGTTCCCCGACCAGTTGAGCATCTTCACCGGGGGCGAAATCACTCCTCACGTCGGTGGTTTCCTCCAGGTCACGTTCGATCCACAGAGCGGTCAGCTCGGGGTCGACAACGCGGACTTCCGCTTCGCCACGCACACCAACATCCTCGCGAAGCGCACCACGGTGGGCGTGAGTCTCAACAACAATCCCACCGTGCAGGACATCTGGAACAGCACGCCTGCGTGGGGTTTTCCATACGCCAGCTCGGCCGTGGTGCCGACGCCGGCGGCCGCCACGCTCGTGGACGGCACGCTCGCGCAGCAGGTGGCGGGGCTGTCGGCCTACACGATGTGGAATGATCGCGTCTACGGGGAAGTCGGCATGTACCGCTCGGCGCCGCTCGGCATGCACCGCCCGCTCGACTCCACGGCGACGGGCGTGATCAGCGGCGCCGCGCCCTACTGGCGGCTCGCGCTGCCCAACGCGTGGGGTCAGAACTACCTCTCGGTGGGGACGTACGGCATGGCGGCGAGCGTCTACCCCACCGGTGTGGTGGGCGCGACCAACCGGTTCACCGACGTCGCGGTCGACGTCGCGTACATGCACTCCTTCGGGTCGAACAGCTTCACACTCGATGGCACCTGGATTCACGAGAAGCAGACCTGGACCGCCGGAGGCGCGGCCAATGCTACGAATACGCTTCGCACATTCCGGATGGACGCGATGTACCACATCGGCCAACGGTACGCGTTCACGCTCGCGCCGTTCGTTACGACCGGCTCGAGCGACAGTGTGCTCTACGCCCCCGCCGCCGTCGTCGGGAGTCGCACCGGCAGTCCGGACAATAACGGTCTGATCGCTGAGGTAGACGTCATGCCGTGGCAGAACCTGCGGCTTCAGTTCCAGTACGTCACGTATAAAAAGTTCAACGGTAGCTCGAGCAACTACGATGGCTTCGGGCGCCGGGCGTCGGACAACAACACTTTGTACATCCTCACGTGGCTGCTGTACTAGCCGCGGACGCGGTCTCACAACGCTGGAGACTCTATATGCGATGGCCAATCAACCTGACGTTGCCAGACGTGCGGGCGTTGTTCGTGACGGGCGCGCTGCTCCTCGGAGCCGCGAGGACTGAGGCTCAGACGGCGAGCGCAAGGATAGATCCGGCTTGGCTCCGCGCCGACGCGGCCAGCAAGACCGCCGAGCTCAAGCTTGTGGGAGGCCTGACGGAGCTGAACGGTGGCATGAACTTCAACGGATTCAGTCGAGGCGCGCTCGTCCTGACGGTGCCGCAGGGATGGAACGTCGTGCTCCACTTCAAGAACCAGGACCAGAACCTCCCCCATTCGGTGGAGATCATCCCCGATGGTAATGCCATCCCGGGCGGTCCTGTGCAACCAGCGTTCGAACATGCTGCTACCGGCCGGGTGGAGCAGGGCTTCCCGGCCGGGCAGGGCGCCGATGTCCGGTTCGTTGCCGGGAAGGCCGGCGCCTTTCTCATCTTTTGTGCGG
>DASWCE010000124.1:0-14300 GCA_036390255.1 Gemmatimonadales bacterium
CTGGAGGCTGCCACATGCTGCATTGTCGTTCAATCGCGCGCTTCGGTGCGCTCATCGTTCTCGCCGCAGGTTGCCGGACGTCACGTGCGTATGACCGCTCGAATGACCCGGGCGGCAGGCCAATGTCCCCAACGACAACCGGCAGCTTGATCATCACGGGCCGTGCCCTATCGGTCGATCCGAGTCGCACGGTGCTGGACGTCATCCGGCATGCGATGCCGCAGCTGCGGATCACCGGTTGGACGCTATACAGCCGCTGTCCGTTGCTCGAGCTGCGCGGCAAGGACAGCCTGGAAGGCAGCAACGATCCCGACGTGTACGTCGACGGGACTCGGACGAGCGATACCTGCCCCCTCGTTCAGATCCCGGCGGTGCAGACAGGGCGGATCGAGGTCTATCCCCTCGGCATGACGTCCCGCCCCGGCTATCCCAGCAGCGGGCACGGCCTGATCATCATCTTCTCGGCGCGCGCGGACACAACCTGAAGCAGAAACCCCCGGGAATGATTCCCCGGGGGCTTCCGTTGCCAGGCTACAAGAACGCGAGTACTACTTCGCAAACCAAAGCTTGGACTGGATATCGTTGCCGGCGCTGAAGCCCTGGGCGGAGACTGCGGCGTCCAGGTTGGCTGCGTTCAGCACGGCCTCGTTGTCGTCATAGGGCAGACGCTGCGGGATGCTCCCCGCAGTGCCGGCACCGAACACCGCGCGTGGACCCGGGATGAGTGACGGAATCCCGGTGCGACGCACCTCGGTCCAGGCTTCCATGCCCTGCATGAACAGCGAAACCCACTTCTGGTACATGATCTGGTTCATATGCGCGCCGAGTGTGGTTCCGCCGGCATCGTACCCGACCTTCGCCTGCCCCAGGTACGTCGCGATGTCCGCGGCGGCTACGCCGTACTGCTGCAGCGACGCGGTGATGGCGTTCGTGTAGTATGTGGCGGCGGCTGCGCTGCCACCTGGAATCCAGCCACGCTCCGCCGCCTCGGCCTCGAGGAACAGCACCTCGGAGTACGTCAGCAGATACATCGGCGCATTCGGCGTTGACCGCCAAAAGGCGCCAAAGCGCGAAATATTTACGATCGGCGTGCCCTCGCCGTCGTTGAGCCCGTTGGGCAGGCCCTGGTACCCCGTGCCGGCTGGGTTGATCTGCGCGAATACCGGCAGGCGCGGGTCGGCAAAGCTCGTCAGCGAGTCGACGAACGTCTTGCTCATGCCGTAGTCGTCACGGCCTTGGGCGTCGTTGTAAATCGGATTCCGGTTCGGCGACGTCCCGAGATACATGAGCTGGGCGTTGTCGGCATTGCTCGTGAACACGCCGGCCGCGACGGCGGCGGCCGCTTCACTTGCCGCCTTGGTCGGATCCGCCTTTGACAAGTGGATGGCCAGACGCAGCCGCAGCGAGTTGGCGAACCGCTTCCATTTCGCCATCTTGCCGCCGTACATGAGGTCACCGTCGGAAAAGCCCACGGCCCCCGGCGCGAGATCGATATCGGTATTCGCCTGCGCTAGATCCGCGAGCATGCCGTTGTAGATGGCCTGCTGCGTGTCGTACGCTGGATTTAGCACCGTATCGCCCTTCAACGCCTGCGAATAGGGCAGGTTGCCCATGGCATCAGTCATGACGCTGAAGACGTAGGACTTCATAATCCGGCCCACCGCTGACCAGTTCGGCGTCTTGTTCGCTTCGCCTTTGATGATCATTCGCCGGATGTCTTCGAGGGCGCCGTTGTAGAAACCCCAGCCGCCGCTCGTGCCCGACCGAACGAGGTACTTGTCCTCGTCCCGGTACTGGATCTCCGAGTAGTACTGCACCCACAGCCCGCCGCCCCGGATGTTCAGGCTGTTCACTCCGTTCACCCCGCCCACCACCGTCTGGATGACGTTCGGCAGGATGGACGGCGGCGGCACGTCGACCGGGCCGTTCGGGTTTTGATTGATCGACGTCAAATCACTGCAGGCCGTGATCGCGGCCAGTGCAGCGAAGACGCTCAGGATTTTGTATCGCATATATGTCTATCTCCTGGCGGCTACGGCCGCACGGACATGGTGAAGCCAATGCTGCGCGCGGTCGGCAGCTGGCCGTTCTCGACACCCTGGCGATTGCTCGTGTCGAATGCGGTTTCCGGATCGATGGTCGGCTGTCTGGCGAACAACAGCAGGTTCCGGCCGACTACGGCCACGTTTGCATCCGAGAAGCCGAGGAAGTGCGCGACCGTGTTCGGGAGCGTGTACGCCAAGCGAACCTCGCGGAGCTTGAAGTACGTGGCATCGAGGATGCCCGGCTCCTGGGCGTAGAACGTGTTGTGGAAGTAGTCCTGTGCCAGCACATGCGTGGTGTCGGGCTGACCGTTCGCATACACGGCGTTCGGCACCACGTAGCCCGGCTTGTTCCAGTCGATCTCACGGCCGGCGAGCGTGCTCGCGAGCACGCCGGAGTACGACCCGAACCACTTCGTGACCGAGTACACCTGACCGCCATACTGCCCGTCGAACGAGAACGACAGGTTGAAGCGCTTGTAGCTGATGCTGTTGGTGATGCCACCGATCCAGTCGGGGTTGTAGTTGCCAAGCACCTGCTGGGTCGCGTCGCGAATCGGGAGACCGTCGGAGCCGACGACGGTGTGGCCCTGGGCATCCCGCTGCCACTTGTAGCCGACCAGGTTGCCGTACGGCTGCCCGGTGTCGGCCGTCACGTTGACGTTCCAATACGACCCGACGACGATGCGCGCCACGCCGCTGTAGAGCGAGAGCACCTTGTTGGTGTTCTTCGACCAGTTCACGACCACGTTCCAGCGGAAGTCCGGCCGCTCGATCGGCGTCGTCGTCAACGCGAGCTCGACGCCGCGGTTGCGGACCTCACCGGAGTTCACGACGGCGCTGCTGTATCCCGTCGCGGCCGAGATCGAGACCGGCAGAATCTGATTGGTCGTGTTCTTCTGATAGACGGTCGCGTTCAGAATCAGCTTGTCCCGGAAGAACCCCAGGTCAGCGCCGACTTCCTCGCCGGTCGTCTGCTCGGGCTTCAGGGTCGAGTTCGAGAGCCGGTCGGGCGCCGTGAAGCTGGGCGCGCCCGCCCACGCCGTCCCCGCGGCATACACCGCCGAGAGCTGATAGGGATCGGTGTCGTTCCCCACGCGGGTCCAGCTCGCGCGGACCTTGCCGTACGACAGCCAGCTGCTCTGCAGCCCCAGGGCGTCGGTGAAGATGAACGCCGCGCCGACCGAGGGATAGAACAGCGAGTTCGCGTTCTTCGGCAGTGTCGACGACCAGTCGTTGCGGCCGGTCAGGTCGACGGTGAGCCAGTCGCGATAGCCGAAGGTCGCCGAGCCGTAGAGCGAGTTGACCTTCTTGCGCGTTACGTATAGCTGGGTGAAGGGCTGGCCGTTCGAGTTCGCCAGCGTGTAGACGCCGGGAATCACGAGCTCGCCGACTTGGCCCATGTTCGTGTTGTAGTCGTTCTTCCGCTGGTTGCCGCCGGCATTCACCGTCAGGGACATCGTCGGCGTCAACTGCCGGTTAGCCGTGATGAGGAAATCGTTGTTCGTCTCACTGCGCGTCTCGCCGACGTCCAAAAACCCGCCTTGGTAGAACGGCGAGATGTCGTTCACGGGGTAGTTGGCGCGGAACTGGTTCTGATACCAGTCACGCCCCGTGCGCCCCGTGATGCCGATCCAATCATTCACCTTGTACGTGACGGAGGCATGGCCGAGCCCGCGGTTGCGCGAGTAGTCGGTCGTCTTCACGCCAGCCATCCAGTACGGATTCGGGTGGTAGCTGTAGTTCCAGCTGTATTGAATGGGTGCGTCGGTCCGCAGCAGCGGATTGCCGAGCAGGATCTGCTGCGTGAACGCGTCGTTCGGGTCACGATACAGGTTGTTCTTGAGCAGCTTGGTATCGACCTGCCGGCCGAACCAGATGAAGCCCTGCATCGGGTCGATTTCTTCGTACGCCTGCGACGGCTGGTTCTTCATGCCGTCGTTGATGTAGTTGACCGACGCCTCGGCGCTCCAGTGATCGGAGACCTGCGTGCCCCCAGAGATCGCGATGTCCGTGCGGTTGTTGGTGTTGTTCGGGTACATGCCGCTCTCATTGGTGCGGCCGACCGACAAACGCACGTTGCTGCGGTCGCTGCTGCGCGCCACCGCGACGTTGGCATTCACCATCAGACCCGTCTGCCAAAAGTCACTGACGTTGTTGGGATGCGCCATCCACGGCCCCGCGCCAAAGAACTGATTGCACGGCGCCGCGTTGTCGTACGTGACGGGGGCGTTGACCCTGATCGACGTGTCGCCAGCGACCCGGACGCATCCGTTGGACCGGCCATCGAGCTTGGGCCCCCAGCTCTCGTCGGCGCCGTCATTGATGCCGCCGAAGTTCCCGTCGACAAAATCGAACTCGCCGTAGAAGCCTTGGCCGTAGCGGTTCTGATAATCCGGGAGCCGCAACGGCGTCTCGGCGGTCGCGCCGAACGTGGCCGTCACGCCGAAGCCCTGCTGCGGTGCCCCGCGGCCGCTCTTCGTCGTGTACACGATCGCGCCGTTCGCGGCGCGCGAGCCGTACAGCGCCGCGGCGTTCGGACCCTTCAACACAGTGACCGACGCGATGTTGTCGGCGCTGATGTCCGAGGCCGCGTTGCCGATGTCATACCCGCCGAGGTTGCCCGGAGTCGGCGTTCCCTGCGGACCGTATCCCGTGTTCCCCGGCGCCGCGTTGTCGATCGGAATGCCGTCGACGATGATGAGCGGCTGGTTCTGCCCGAGAATCGAACTCGCGCCACGCACGATGATACGGGCGGAGCCGAACGGGTTCGCCGAGTTGGTGACCTGCACGCCGGCGACTTTGCCCTGCAGCGACGAGACGACGTTATTCGAGCGCACGTCGGACAGCCGGTCGCCACCGAGCGTCTGCGCGGCGTACGACAGGCTGCGCTGCTCACGCTCGATGCCGAGCGCGGTCACGACCTTCGACTCGAGCTCGATCGCGCCTTCTTCGAGCGCGACGTCCTGCGTGACATCTGCTCCGGTGAGACTGACTTGCACGGACTGCGTCTTGAAGCCGATGAGCCGTGCGGTGAGGGTTGCGGCGCCGGTACTGCCGGCCGGAACGACGAGCTGATACCGCCCGTCGCCGTTGGTACTCGCGCTGACGCGCAGCGTGGGAATGCTCACGATCGCGCCGTACAGCGGCGTGCCGCCCACGCTGGCCGTCACCCGCCCGCTGATCGTCGTCGGTGCTTGCGCAGCAGCGACGGCCGGTGTCAGTCCGAGCAGGACGAGACCAAGTCTTAGGGTGATCCGAACGAACCAACGATTGTCGGCCATACACGTCCTCCTTCAGCTGCGGTTCTAGTGGCTGCGACGGCAGGACCACTGAAGACTCTGCTATCTGAGGATTTTGGCGCTCCCGCCAAGAGACCGCAAGTCCCCTGTTGTCAAATGTTTCCTGCGATATTCCAGCGCCATGACACGACGTTTGCAAACCGTGGCGTGGACCGCCGCCGCCTGCACGTACCTGCTGATTCTCCTTGGCGCTATCGTCCGGATCACGGGGTCCGGGCTGGGCTGTGGCCACGATTGGCCACTTTGCAACGGCCATCTCTTCCCACCCCTCAATGACCTACCCGCCGTGATCGAGTGGAGTCACCGGCTGGCTGCGGCGCTGGTTTCTGTCCTCGTGCTCGTCCTGGTGGTTTTGGACCGGCGCCGAGCCTACGTCGCGCTTGGCCTGCTGATCGTACAGATCCTCCTCGGTGCCGTAACGGTAAAGACCGAGTTGAAACCGGTGATGGTCATTCTCCATCTCGCGACCGCCATGCTTTTGCTTGCGACACTCATCGTGGCAGCGCGCGGGACGAGGAGTGTGTCGACCGGCTCCGCGGTGCTCCTCGCGCTGAGCTTCATCACTGTGTTGTTCGGCGCGCTGACGGCCAACCTCGGCGCGACCGCCGCGTGCGGCGGATTCCCGTTATGCAACGGACAAGTCATCCCCCGCGCCGGGGCGCTGGCCGCCATCCAGTGGACGCACCGGCTCCTCGCCTACGCGCTGCTCGCCGTCGTGATTTGGTGGGTGTCGCGTCAGCCGCGCCGGGCAGCGGCCCTACTCGCGATTGTCGCCGTTCAGATCGCGATTGCGGCGGCGATGGTGGAGCTGGGATTCCCCGGCGCGCTCCAGGCGGCGCACGCCGCCGTTGGGGCAGGGGTCTGGGCGGCCGTGGTGCTGGCTGCGCTTACACCAGCAGCAGGTCCTGAACAAGCAGATCCTTCGCGCCTGCAGCGCTCAGGATGACAGGCTCGCTCGCGCTCTATTCCGCTTCATACTTTTTTGCTTTCTCATTTCAAAGACCCGCGGCGTGTCATCCTGAGCGGAGGCGCGCGCAACGCGCGCGCAGCGAAGATCTGCCGCAGAACAAGCAGATCCTTCGCGCCTGCGGCGCTCAGGATGACAGGCTCGCTCGTTGGCTTGAGTAAGAGGGACAGGAGGGAGGAGGAGAGTAAAAGAAGAGAGAGGGATGCGGCCCGCTCTTGCAAGATTATGCGCCAGACCTGTGAAAAATGATGGTGGGCGGGAGGACCGCATTCACAATCTTCGCAGTCGTGCGCACCTACTGCGTGTATGTCATGGCGAGTCGCTCGCGCACGTTCTACACCGGCGTGACAAATGACCTCGCGCGGCGCGTGAACGAGCACAAGCGGGGCCTCAACGCTGGCTTCACGCAGCGGTATCGCGTTCACCGACTTGTCTACTTCGAGGAGTTCGCGGACATTCGTGATGCGATTGCGCGCGAGAAGCAGATCAAAGGCTGGGTGCGGGCGCGGAAGATCGAGCTAATCGAAAAACGCAACCCTACGTGGGACGACTTGGCGGAGAACTGGTTCCGGAAGTCCAGCTCACCACTTTGACCTCTTTCTTTCCACTTCTTTTATAAGCGCACCCAGTGGCGTGTCATCCTGAGCGGAGCGCGCGGAACGCGCGCGCAGCGAAGGATCCGCTTTTGGGGGCACGCGCGCGTCGCGAAGGACCTGCCGTTCCCACTCAGACCTGCAGCAGCTCCTGCTGCGGCTGCCGCGGCGTCACCTCTGGACCCGACTCGCTCAGATAGACGTTGATCTCGGTGCGAATACCAAACCGGTCCGGCAAGTAGACACCCGGCTCCACGGAGAAACCGACGCCGGGAATCAACGTACGCTCGTCCGCGGTCTCGAAGTTGTCGATATGCGGTCCCGAGCCGTGCAGATCGCGATCGATCGAATGCCCCGTGCGATGCACGAAGTACTCGCCCAATCCGGCAGAGCGGATCACGGCGCGCGCGGCGTCGTCGACTGCCGCGCCGGTCACCGCCTCGTGCTGCTTCCAACGATCCCTGAGCAGCGCGACGGCGGCATCGCGAGCCCCCCGCACGGCGTCCCACACGCGTCGCACCTCCGCGCTCGGCTCCCGTCCGGCGAACGCCATCCACGTCTGATCGGCAAAGACGCTGCCGGCCGACACACCGGCCCACAGGTCGAGCAACATCACATCGCCCGCCGCGAGGCGGCGGTCGCTGCCGGCCCGGGGCTCGTAATGCGGATTGGCGGCGTTCGCCTGAAACCCCACGATCGGCGGATGATCGGTGACGAGCTGGCCCCGAGTGAACGCATCCATCACGCGCGCCTGCATGGCGGCCTCGCGGACCTCGGCACCCCGAGCCAGCTCGCTGCCGGCCCACTTGAGCGTCGCCACCGCGATCTCCGCGATCGCCTCGGCCGCCCGCCGATGCCCCGCGAGCTCGGCGGGCGACCAGCGCGCCGCGAACCGGGACACGAGCACGCCCGATGACACGACATGCGCGCCTGATGCTTCGATCAACTCGATGACGCCATGCGGCACCCGATCCAGATAGGGCACGGCATCTCTGGGCGAGATCTCCATGGCGACGGTCTTGCCGCGGACGAGCGTGCGCAGCTGCTCATGCAGCTCGGGCCACGCGGCGTACGGACGGACCTCGCCAGGGAATCCGTCGAACGCGGCGAGCTCGATGCGATGTGCCAGCGCGACAGGTTTGCCGTCACGCGGCAACAGCACGAAGAACCGGCGGGTCCCCATGCCGTGGATGCCCAGGACGCGCGTCGCGGCGGGGTTGATGCCGCGGAAGTCGTACAGCAACCAGGCGTCGGCACGAAGCTCGCCCAGCAACTGTTTCAGTGCGGCAAAATCGAATCCCTCGAGCGGTTTCATTGATGCCGAGGATCGGGACCGACGGCGCGCCATTCGCAGCCGGCGCCGCCGCGCGCCCGGCATTCGACATGCAGCATCGCGCCCTCGTAACCCACCAGCAGACGCAGCAGCTCGACGAGTCCGGCGCCATAGAATCCGCAGGCGGCGCCATCGGGAGTGGCCTGAATAGCGATCGGATCGCGCACGCGCGCGATCGGCAATCGCTGCTCGCGACCCAGCTCGGCGCCGAGCACGGCGTGGGCTGCGCGGCGCGCGGCGCGGTGACCGAACAGCCGCGGGGCGGTTCGCGCGGCGAGCCGGGATAGGCCCGACATCCGCCGCACCGCGCGCCGCGCGGCACGGCGGCCCGCATCGGCGAACACGAGGTCAGCGTCGGGCCGCCGGCCAACCAGCCGCAGCAGCGCCTCCACGTGCGACGCGTCCACCCGTGCGTCCTTGCGCGCGAGCTGTTCGTATTCCTCCAGCTGCATCTGGACGGTCGGGGAGAGACCTAGACGCTTCACCAACAGCTCCTCGGCGAACTCGGTGAGCCCATCCTCGACGGGTGTGTCCAGATTCTTGACCGCCTCGAGGACGGCGAGCGGGACGATGCTGTGCACCACGGAGCGCGAAACGTAGCATCCCCTCCCCCATTGCGGAACTCACGGCGGTACACGAGCCTTCACCGAACAGCTATGGCTCAGACCCCTTCCCCAGACGTCTCTCCTCCAGTCGACGAGAAACGGGCGAGCTTCGAGCGTGAAGCCCTGGTCCATCTCGACGTCCTGTACCGGGTGGCGCTCCGCCTCACGGGCAACCCCTCGGACGCCGACGATCTGGTTCAGGAGACCATGCTGAAGGCCTACCGGGCCTGGGATCAGTACGAGCAGGGAACCAACGCGAAGGCTTGGCTGCTCACGATTCTGAGGCATGCCTTCATTAATGAATACCGCCGCCGGACGCGGCACCCGGAGACCGTGGACGTGGACACGATCGAACCGTTCGCGGTGTTCTCTGAGGTGCAAGACGAAGACCCGCAGGGCGCCTTCTTCGACAAGATCGTCGACGACCAGGTGCTCCAGGCCATCGATCAACTGCCGGTGGCGTTCCGCGAGACCTTGGTGTTGAGCGATGTCGAAGGGATGTCCTATCAGGAGATCGCGAGCATTCTGCAGGTCCCCGTGGGGACTGTGAAGTCGCGGCTGTTTCGGGCACGCCAGCTGTTGCAGAGTAAGCTCTACGATTACGCCGTCGAGATGGGATATATCAAAGGAAGTCCCGCATGAATTGTCGCGAATGCGTCGAGCATCTCTATGAGTTTCTGGACCGCGAGCTGACTCCCGAGCTGGAGCGGGAAATTCGTGAGCATCTCGAGGACTGCCCACCCTGCGGGGAGCAATACGATTTCGAAGAGCTGTTCCTGAAGTTCCTGCGCGCGCGCTGCCGCGCGCAGGGCGCGCCCGCCGAGCTCAAGAAACGCGTGTTGCGCGAGCTGTTCGGCGAGTGAAGTGGCTGACGGGTCGCGGCGCCCTGGCGGCGCTCGCGGTCGGCCTGGCGACGATCTGGGGATTCGGATGGCGCGGAGTGGTCATGCTCCTCGCCTTCTTTGTTACCGGGAGCCTGTTGACACGGGTGCAGGGTGGTGGACGGCAGCGCAACGAGCGACAGGTGCTCGCCAATGGTGGCGTCGCGGCGCTTGCGGCGCTGCTCGGCAGTTGGGCCGCGTTTGCCGGGTCGCTCGCTGCCGCGACCGCAGACACGTGGGCAACGGAAATTGGTAAGTACTCGCGCACGCCCCCCCGGCTGATCACGAACGGGACGCCTGTCCCCACGGGAACGGATGGGGGTATCACGGCCCTGGGAACTGTCGGAGGACTGGCAGGAGCCGCAGTGATCGGCGTGCTCTCGGGCAGCGTTGTCGTCGTGAGTCTTGCTGGAATGTTCGGCATGTTGCTGGACTCGTTACTCGGCGCGACAGTGCAAGGACGGCTGCGGTGGCTGGACAACGACGCGGTCAACCTAGCGGCAACGGTGAGCGGCGCCGGAGTTGCGCTCCTCGCCTCTCGACTTTGCTGCCGATGATCACGGCCAGGCTCGCGTGACGCGTTGGGACGCAATCGTCGTCGGCGCCGGTCCGGCGGGTTCGGCCACCGCGCGGCTGCTCGCACGCGCGGGGGGGCGTGTCCTGCTCCTCGACCGCGCGCACTTTCCCCGCGAGAAGCCCTGCTCCGAGTATCTCAGCCCTGAATCGACGCGCGTGCTCGAGCGCCTTGGCACGGAAGTCCTGGATGCGGTCGCCGCTGCGGCTCCTGCACGCCTGACGGGGATGAAAGTGGTCGCGCCCAGCGGCACCGGCGTCGTAGGCCGGTTCGAGACCTTCAGCTACGCCCTCCCCCGAACAACGTTCGATTCCATCCTGCGAAATGCCGCCCAAGCTGCGGGCGCCGAGGTTCGGGAGGGGATCAAGGTCGAGGAGCTCATCTACGAAAGCGGCGCCGTAGGCGGAGTGATCACACGGGATGCGGGAAGCGGGATGCGGGATGCGGTGCGAGCGCGTGTGGTGGTCGGCGCGGACGGATTGCGCTCGGTCGTCGCGCGACGGCTCGGCAAAGTCATTCGGACGGCGCCATATCGCGTTGCATTTACGGCGCACGTGGCTGATGCCCGCGATGTGGACGACCTTGGCGAGATGCACGTTGGGCGACCAGGCTACGTCGGGCTCGGTCCGATCGGATCCGGCGTAACCACCGTCGCACTCGTGCTCCCGCTCGCCGAGGCTCGGCGCGGCGCGCGGTTCTTCGAAGAGCTGAATCGGTTTCCGGGTGTCCGCGGGCGCTTCGATCCCACACGCATCGTTCGGCGCGTCCTCGCGACCGGCCCGTTCGCGCGCTGGTCCCGGCGGCCGGCGGCAGATGGCGCGCTGCTTGTCGGCGATGCCGCCGACTTCTTCGATCCGTTCACAGGCCAGGGGATCTACAGCGCGCTGCGCGGCGCTGAGCTGGCGGCAGCGGCCATTGTCGAGACCTTAGCAACCGGTACCAGTTTGCAGCAGTACGCGCGCGCCCGGCGCCGCGAGTTCACCGGCAAGTGGCTGCTCGAGCGGCTCATCGGTGTTGCGGTCGGCTGGCCGGCACTGATCGAGCGTGTGGTCGGGCGACTGATGCGGCGGCCCGAGCTCGCCAACCTGCTCGTGCGAGCGACTGGCAACTGCATTCCCGCCCGCACCGTGCTGGCGCCCGGCGTCCTGGCAGGACTGGTCTTGTGACGTCTCGCGGCGTCGAGCCCCCGCAGTTCCGCCAGCTGCTGGGACGGTTCGCCACCGGCGTTACGGTACTGACCAGCCGGTTGCCGAACGGCGAGCCCATCGGGATGACCGCCAACTCGCTCGCCTCGGTTTCACTCGAGCCTCCGCTCGTCCTCGTCTCCGTCGAGAAACGCCACGACATGCACGCCGCGATGGAGCAGGGGACGCACTTCGTCTTCAACATTCTGTCGTCGGAGCAGGAGGCGCTGTCTCGGGCGTTTGCCGGTTCCGAGCCGGACCGATTCCGCGGCGTGAGCTACCGTGAGAATCAGCGGGGAATTGCTGTCCTGGATGGCGTGGTGGCGCACATCGAATGCGAGAAGCAAACGGCGGTCCCGGGCGGCGATCACACCATCTTCATCGGCCTGGTGGTGGGCGGCGACGTTACCGACCGGCGGCCCCTCCTCTACTACAGAGGAGGGTACGCAGGCCTCAGCCGCTGATGCGCACTGTCGATCGTATTCGAGTGCTTGCGCCGTTCCCACGCGTGTTCGCTGCCGCGAGCAGCGTCGCCCGTTGGCCATACATCCTTCCGCATTACCGCTGGGTTCGGGTACTCGACGACGGATTGGTCGAGATGGCCGCCTGGCGGCCGTTCGGCGGTGGTTTCCTTAAGTATCCCACCTGGTGGGTCTCCGAGATGACCGTCGATCGTCCGGCAGGCGAAATTCGGTATCGGCACGTGCGGGGTATCACGCGGGGCATGAACGTGAGCTGGAGGTTGGTGGAGGTTGGTGGAGGTGCTGGAGGACCTGACGGTGTCGATGTCGAGATCGTGCACACGTGGGACGGGCCGCGCTGGCCGCTCATCGGGCGCCTGGCGGCGAATTTGGTGATCGGCCCGATCTTCATTCACGGAATCGCATCGCGCACGCTGGCGGGGATCAAGCGGGCGGCGGAGACCAAGGAGACCGCATGAGAGATTTGCGTCGGGTGGTGATCACCGGAATCGGCGCCGTCACACCAATCGGCACGGCGGTGGACGGTTTGTGGAGCGGCCTGCAGGGCCGCACCTCCGCCGTGCGCACGCTCACGCGCTTCGATCCCGCGCCGTTCCGCAGTCACATGGCCGCGGAGATTCCCGACTTCCGGCCGCAGGATCATCTGGACGCCAAGCGGGCCAAGCGCCTCGACCGCTTTTCGCAGCTGGCGGTGACCAGCGCCGGCCTGGCGCTCGCCGACGCGCAGATCTCCCCGCGCCAGGAGGATCCCGACCGCGTCGGCACGATGATGGGCTCGGCGCTCGGCGGCGTGTCATTCGCCGAATCCCAGGTCCCCCGGTATCTCGCCGAAGGACCGCGGGGGCTGGATCCTTCGCTCGCGTTGGCGGTGTTCTGCGGAGCCGCGAGTTGCAATATCGCCATCGAGTTCGGATTCACGGGGCCGAACGCCACGAACGCCATGAGCTGCGCATCCGGGACGATCGCCGTCGGCGAAGCCTTCCATGCGGTGCGCGATGGGCGTGCCGACATCATGCTCGCCGGCGGCGCCGAGGCGCCGCTCGCGCCGCTCACGTACGCGGCATTCAGCATCATCCGCGCAATGAGCACTCGCAACGACGATCCCGCGCGGGCGTCCCGCCCCTTCGACGCGGGACGCGATGGATTCGTGATGGGCGAGGGGGCGGCGGTGCTCGTGCTGGAGGAGCGCACGCGCGCGCTCGCACGCGGCGCGAAGATCTACGCCGAGGTCGTCGGTCACGCCTATACGAACGACGCGTATCACATGGCCGCGCCGCGCCCCGACGGACGCCAGGCCGCGCGGGCGATGCAGCTCGCGCTCGCCGACGGTGATGTGTCGCCAGTGGAGGTCGGGTACATCAACGCGCACGGCTCGTCCACGCCGCTCAACGATCCGACCGAGACGGCCGCGATCAAGCAGGTGTTTGGCGACCATGCCTACCGGCTGACCGTCAGCGGCACCAAGGGCTACTACGGCCACGCGCTGGGCGCGAGCGGCGCCATAGAGGCGGCGATCTGCGCGCTGGCCCTCTCACAGGGCTGGCTGCCACCCACGATCAACCTGGAACGCCCCGACCCGCAATGCGACCTCGATTGCCTGCCCGGAGGGGGAAAGACTGCTTCACCCGCCGCCGTCGTTTCCAACTCGTTCGGATTCGGCGGCATCAACGCGGCGCTGGTGTTGCGGCCCGACGGTGGCGCCCGATAGATTGGCCCGGCTTTCACCCCGAGGTCACTCGTGAATTACCGGTCCCAGCGGGCACCTGCCGCGGAATTCATCGGCACCTTGCTCTTCGTCCTCGTTGGCGCGGGCAGCGCAGTCACGAATGTCGCCGGCGCGTTGGGCGTCGCCATCGCGAACGGCATTGGACTCGCGCTCGCCGTCACGATCATGATGCCGATCTCCGGCGGCCACATCAATCCAGCGGTGAGCTTCGCCTTGTGGCTCGGCAAACAGATCGACGCGGTTACGTTGGGCAAGTACGTCGCGGCGCAGCTGCTCGGCGCGATCGTCGGCGCGCTCTTCATCAAATTGCTGTTTCCCGCGTCGGCCGTTCGGATGACGTCACTCGGCACGCCGCAGGTCGCCGGTTCGATGACGTTCCTCGGCGCGGTGGGACTCGAGGCGCTGTTCACGTTCTTCCTCGTGAGCGCGGTCTACGGAACGGCCGTCTCACCGCAGAAGGAGCGCGTCGCAGGATTCGCCATCGGCCTGGTCGTCATGGTCTGCGTCCTGGGCGGCGGCGTGCTCACCGGTACGGCACTGAATCCGGCGCGCGCCTTTGGTCCCGCGTTAGTCTCGTGGGACTGGCACGCCCAGGCTGTTTACTGGATCGG
>DASWCE010000125.1:0-44732 GCA_036390255.1 Gemmatimonadales bacterium
GATCTCCCGAACGTCGATTTCCCGACGATCACCGTCTCGGCCGGTCTTCCGGGCGCGAGCCCGCAGACGATGGCGGCCGCCGTCGCAACGCCCCTCGAAAAACAATTCTCGACGATCGCGGGGCTCGATGCCATGACGTCATCGAGCACGCTCGGCGGTACCAACATCACGCTGCAGTTCACGCTGTCCCGCAACATTGATGCGGCCGCGCAGGACGTGCAGTCCGCGATCTCCAAGACGTTGCGCCAGCTGCCGCCGGGCATTCAGCCGCCTTCCTACCAGAAGGTGAACCCCGCCGATTCGCCGATCCTCTATCTCGCGCTGACGTCGACGACGATGCCGCTGCCGGCGCTCGACGAGTACGCCGAAACATTCCTCGCGCAGCGCCTCTCTACCGTGAGTGGCGTGGCACAGGTGCAGGTCTATGGATCCCAGAAGTACGCCGTGCGCATTCAGGTGGATCCGAAGGCGCTGGCGACACGCGGGATTGGATTGGACGAGGTCACGAGCGCCGTATCGACCGGCAATCCCAATCTTCCCACCGGAACGTTGTGGGGACCGCAGCGCGCCTACACGGTCCTGGCCGACGGCTCGATCTCGAGTGCGCCCGAATTTCGCAAGCTCGCGGTGACCTATCAGAACGGCGCGCCCGTGCGCCTCGAGGACGTAGCGCGCGTGCTGGACGACGTGCAGGACAACCGCACGGCCAGCTGGTTCGACGGCCGGCGCGCGATCGTCCTGGCAATCCAGCGCCAGCCGGGGACAAACACCGTGCAGGTGGCGGACGCGGTGAAGGCAACGGTCGCGGGGCTCACGTCGCAGCTGCCCGCGTCGGTTGAAGTCAGTACCCTCTACGACCGCTCGACGTCGATCCGGCAGTCGGTGAACGACGTCCAGCTGACGCTGTTCATCACGCTGTGCCTGGTCGTCCTCGTGATCTTCCTGTTCCTGCGGAATTTGTCGGCGACCGTGATCCCGAGCCTCGCGTTGCCGTTCTCCATCATCGGCACGTTTTCGGTGATGTACCTGATGGGCTACAGCCTCGACAACCTCTCCCTGATGGCGCTCACGCTGTCGGTCGGATTCGTCGTGGACGACGCGATCGTCATGCTCGAGAACATCGTCCGTCACATGGAAATGGGGAAACGGCCGATGCAGGCGGCGCTGGACGGCGCCCGCGAGATCGGGTTTACGATCTTATCGATGACGCTGTCGCTCACGGCGGTCTTCATCCCCGTGTTGCTCATGGGCGGCATCATCGGCAGGCTGTTTCACGAATTCGCCGTCACGATCGGCGTTGCCATCTTGGTCTCGGGGTTTGTGTCGCTAACGCTCACGCCGATGCTGTGCAGCCGCTTCCTCCGTCCCCCCAAAGAAGAGCGGCACGGCCGCTGGTACGAAGCAACCGAACGGGTGTACCAGCGCGGGCTGGGGTGGTACGAGCGGTCGCTGGCATGGGTCATGGATCGCCGCCCTCTGGCGCTCATCTTCTCGGCGGGCATCCTGGCTGCGACGGCGGTGCTGTTCGTGTTCGTCCCCAAGGGATTCATTCCGACGGAAGACACCGGCCAGATCCAGGGGACCACGGAGACGCTCGAAGGCAGCTCATTCGACAACATGAGCGACCACCAACAGGCCGTCGCGGACATCCTGACCCACGACCCGAACGTGGCGCACTTCATGTCGTTCGTCGGCGGCGGCACGATGAACCAGGGCCGGCTCAGTATCCGGCTCAAACCGCGCACGCAACGGTTGCCGGCGGATCAGGTGGCCCGCGAGCTGAATCCCAAGCTCAACAGCGTCCCCGGCATCCGCACGTATCTCCAGGTGCCCGCGTCCATCCGCATCGGCGGGCGGTCGACCAAGACGCAGTATCAGTTCACGCTGCAGAGCGCCGACATCGACGCGCTGTACGACAACGCCGCGAAGCTCGAGCGTGTCCTGCGCGGCATCACCACCCTGCAGGACGTGACCACCGACCTGCAGATCAAGAACCCACAGGTGAGTGTGAAGATCGATCGCGACCGCGCCACGAGCCTCGGCGTGACGGTGCAGCAGATCGAACAGGCGTTGTACGACGCCTATGGCTCGCGCCAGGTGTCGACGATCTACACACCGAACAACCAGTACTGGGTGATTCTCGAGCTGCTGCCCGAATACCAGCGGGATCCGACGGCGCTCCAGCTGCTGTACCTGCGCTCGCAAACCGGCAAGCTGATTCCGCTGACCTCGGTCGCCTCCGCGTCGAATGACGTCGGACCGCTCAGTGTGAATCACAGTGGCCAGCTGCCGTCCGTAACCCTCTCGTTCAACCTGCCGCCCGGCGTGTCCCTCGGGGCAGCCGTGAACGATGTACAGAAAGCCGCTCGACAAACCCTGCCATCCACGATCAGCACCGGGTTTTCGGGCACCGCGCAGGCGTTCCAGGCCAGTCAGCAGGGACTGGTGTTCCTGCTACTACTCGCCGTCGTCGTGATCTACATCGTGCTCGGCATTCTCTACGAGAGCTTCATCCATCCCCTCACGATCCTGTCCGGTCTCCCGTTCGCCGGATTCGGGGCGTTGCTCACCCTGTTCATCTTCCGCACTGAGCTGAGCGTCTACGCGTTCGTGGGCGTGATCATGCTGGTGGGGCTCGTCAAGAAGAACGCGATCATGATGATCGACTTCGCCCTGGATGCGGAGCGCAATGAGCGCAAGTCACCGCGCGATGCCATCATCGAGGCATGCAGCGTGCGGTTCCGGCCTATCATGATGACGACGATGGCGGCGTTGATGGGCACGCTGCCCATCGCGATTGGCTGGGGCGCGGGTGGCGAATCGCGGCGGCCCCTGGGCCTCGCCGTCGTGGGCGGGCTGGCCTTCTCTCAGCTCATCACGCTGTATGTGACGCCGGTCGTGTACACCTACCTCGACACCCTGCAGCATCGGCTCGGGCGCCGCGCACGGCGGGCGACCGTCGAGGAGCCCCCCCCCGTGGCGGCCGACTGACTACGGCTTCGCGACGGCGTCGACGCGGACGCTGGCCGTGATCCCGCTCCCGATCACGAACTGATAGCTTCCCACGCGCTGCGCTTTCAACGTGATGATCACGGCCGTGTCGGCAGACTCGAGGCTGACCAGCTGCAGATCCTGCTGGCGCACGTTGAGTCGCGCACGGCCGGCGCGCAGCGCCTGACCCAGGCCATCGATCGACGTCAGATTGCCGTAGAGGTCGCGAGCCCGAAGTCGGAGCGTGAAGGGCGCGGCAACCGGCACGGTGATCGAGCGCCCGTTGACCACCTCGCCGTTGCGGTCGAGGAGTAGCGTATCGATGGGGCCCGGCTGCGCGCGCAGCGTAAGGACGCGCTCGACGGAATCGATGTTTGCGAACACAGCAGACTCTCCCGTCCGGTTCCCCAGGACGACATCCACACGGACCTGACCGGTCGAGTCGAGGACCGCGGACTCGGGCGTGACGCGACCATTCAACGCCCGGAAGCGCACGGTGCGACCGGCGGCGGGAACTCCCTGAACGGTGCGCGCGCGGAAAATCACTGGCCCACCCAGTTGGCTGCCCACGCCGCCGGACGTCGCCGCGAGCGGCAAGAATCCGGTGTTGACGCCGGACAGTCCCGCTGCCGCTGCGATCTCCACGTCCGCCGGCGGAAGACCGCGGACCCGGACCTGCACCACCGCACCCCGCGAGACCGATTTGGGCGTCACCGCAAACGTGGCGCGCCCACCGGAATCGGTGACCGACGTCTGCGGGGCGCCCGTCCCGCCGACGAGGTCAACGGGCTCGCCTGACACCGGATTCCCGAGCGAGTCCGTGACCGCCGCCACGATTGCCGCAGTGGTGTCTTCGCTCCGAAACAGGATGTAGTCCGGCGTCACATGCACCCGACCGGGTTTGGCGGACCGAACGGAAAACAGCACGGCGGGTTGGCCCGGAAGGGTCGCGCCGCCGCCGCCGCGAATCTCGAATTGATGCCTGCCGGCGCGTGAGACGGCAGGCAACCGGAACACCGCGATGCCACTGTCGTCGGTTACCGCCGACGCGTCCTGCGGTAGGCCGAGTGCGGCGGTCCCGCGCAACGCCAGTGTCGTGCGCCGCAGCGGCGTGCGGCCGCGACTCAAGCGCACGCGCACACTCGCCGCAGTCCCCGCGGTCGTGACGACCTCGGCTGGTTGGGCCACGGCGGTGATGTGTTGGGCGGTCTCCGCGCTTGCGGACGCCGCTGCCGCGTTGGCGGCGCGCCGGGTGTCGCAGGCCGCGGCGGTGGCGATCACCGCGCCGCTGGCGCCGGCGCTGCGCAGATCGGTCCAGTCACGCTCCGTCGGACTGAAGGTGAGGCAGCTGCGGCGCACGACCTCCGCGACTTCGTTCTGGGCGAACAACGGATTCGTGAGCAGCCGGATCAACTCGGACTTGTCGAGCGGCGGTGGTGATTGCGCCGCGATCGGCGCCGCCAGTGCGGCCAGCGCGAGGACGAGCCGTGCGAAGTGTGAGCGCACGCTAGGGCCGGGGACAGGATGTGCGTTCGAACTTCACTTCGACTCCACGTACATCCGCGTAGAGACGTTTGTCACGGGCATCGCGCCCGGGGTCGGATCCTGCGAGCAGATCCCTGCGTGCCAGGTTGTATCCGAGCCACGCATCCTCCACCTGCGCGAGGCCGCGGGCCAGTCCGCTGCACGGCATGCGACGTGTATCGAACATGGTTGCTCGCATGTTGAACGCCGTAATCGCGAGGGCAAGCGTGTCGGTGCGCCGGTCGAGCAATGCCGTGTCACTGACGAGCGCCGCGCCGCCGGCCCTGTCGGAACCCCGCCCGCCCCCTGCACCGGAACGGGATCCCAGCAACCCGTAGATGGCGGTCACGAGCACCGCACCGGCAAGCCCCGAAGCGGCGTACGTATGCCAACGAACCCTCGGTCCCGGATGCGGAGCGGGAACAGCGGACGGCGCGGGCGTCGCGGCAGCGGGAAACGTGATCTCGTCATCGACGTCGGTTTCGTCGGAGGGAAGCAGGATCGGATGGTTGAGACGACTCGGCGACTGCGCCGTGGGAACCGGTGACGGAGGAGTCCCGAGCTTCACGACCGGCTCATGAGGGGGCGCGGGGGACGCACCGGCTGGTCGTGTGCCGGCGATCGGGTGTGTGTCGGGCATGTGGGATTTCCTCCTTCGCGATGCTGGAAGGGGCAAGTACCGTACCCACCGCTCGTCCCTGTAAGCTGTGTCGGATCAGTGAGTTGGAGTTCTTGCGCAGGCCATCTGTAAGCGGAGTGAAACACTTCCCGCAGCAGGTATTTTGAGGCCGTGAGTGCGGTTCATCTGGCTTCCCTGAGTCGCCGCGGCGGCGAAAACGACCAGTTTCCCTTCACCGTCCCCGCTATCCGGGCGCTCGACGGACTACCGCTCGAGCGACCTGTCACATTCTTCGTCGGCGAAAACGGCTCCGGAAAATCGACGCTCCTCGAGGGCATCGCGGCGGCCGCGCGGCTCGCGACGGTGGGTAGCGCGGAGGTGCAGCAGGACGATACGCTCGCAGCGCAACGCCGGCTCGGTAAGGCGCTCCGCCTCAGCTGGGCCAGACGCACCACACGCGGATTTTTTCTGCGTGCGGAGGATTTCTTTGGTTTCGCGAAGCGGCTCGCGCGCATGCGAGCCGAGTTGATTGTCGAAATGCGCGAGGCGGCAGAACTGTACAAGGCCGGCGGTCGCTCGCAAACAGCGCTCGGCTTGAAGCAAGGACCACTACAAGCCTCGATCGCCGAGCTGGAAAAACGCTACGGCGCCGAGCTCGACGCCAATTCTCATGGCGAAAGCTTTCTCAAGCTATTCCAATCACGATTTGTGCCCGGCGGCCTGTACTTGCTGGACGAGCCCGAGGCGCCGCTCTCGCCGCAGAGCCAGCTCTCCCTCCTCGCGATGATCGGCGACATGATCTCGCAGGATGCGCAGTTCATCATCGCAACGCATTCGCCGCTGCTGCTAGCGTTCCCGGACGCCCAGATCTATAGCTTCGATCGTATACCCGTGCAGGCGGTCGCGTACGAAGAACTCGATCACGTGCGCATCACACGAGATTTCCTGAACGCACCCAATCGGTACTTGACTCAGATCCTGAAAAAAGATCCCCCTCTCCACTGAGTGGAGAGGGGGTAGGGTGAGGTCGGGGACGGCAGGGGAGTTTACCGAATCCCGATCGACACCCCGATCTGATAGACGCGCATATCCACCGGCGTTGTGACCTGGCGTGCGGTGAAGCTGCCGTCAGGGTTTTGCGTCAGGCCACCGGCCGGCACATAGGTCACACGATCGTGGCGCACGCCGCGGGCACCGACATCGATCGCGATCGGAGTGCGACCGGCGGTAAGGCCGAGCAGCACACCGCCGCCCGCGGACCGCATCCACGTCGTGTGGCCGTCGAGGTAGTCGCTCGCAGAGCACCCGCAGCTGCTGTAGGTCGCATTGCTCCAGAACAGCGACCCGCCCATGGTCGCAAATCCGTAGACGCGGAACGCACCACTGCCCAGCGTCAGCTGGGGTCCCGCGCCGATCGTGCCGATTTGTGAAGTGGTGGAAACGCCGTAACTCAGGTATTGCGCATCGTAGGCCATCCAGGAGGCGTCGATCCGGAGCGCCAGAGCGCCGCCGCTCGTGACGCCGAAGATCGACAATCCGCCCGCGACGTCCCCATTGCGGCGAAACTCGCCGAGCGGCTGGGCCACGACAAAGTCGGCGCCAAATGCACCGCGGTCGTGAACCTCACGGAGCGCGGACCGCTGGCCGAGGAGAGGACCTGCAATCAGACCGAGGCTCAGCACCGCCATCCCGATGCGCCGCATATCGCCGTCCTGTGAGAGTGGAAGTCGTCTGCGCTGTGGCGGAAAGGCAATGCACATGCCAAGCTTTTCGCGCCTTGCACGGTGCACGCGCTGACCTCTAAAAGGGACATTTGGGAGCGGCGATGGACCCGATCAGCTACGACGATTTTGCGAAGATCGACATCCGCGTGGGCCGTATTGTGGAGGCCGATGAGTTTCCCCAGGCGCGCAAACCCGCGTACAAGCTGCGCATCGATTTTGGTCCCGAGATCGGTGTGAAGAACTCGAGCGCGCAGATCACGAAGTACTACGACCCGCAGGATCTGGTGGGTAGACTCGTGCTGGGCGTGCTCAACTTCCCGCCCCGGCAGATCGCAACGTTTTTTTCGGAGGTGTTGACCTTAGGCGTGATTCTTGGGGAGGGCGACATCTGCCTGGTGCACCCCGACCGCGACGTGCCGCTGGGCTCCCCCCTTCGCTGATCCGGGGCCTCCGCCGAAGCGCGTCTCGACGTAGTCATCCAGGATGCGCAGGAAATCGGCGACGATCGTGTCGCCTTTGAGCGTGACTTTCAGCGCGCCGTCCACGTACACCGGCGCCCGCGGCTCCTCGGTGGTGCCCGGGAGCGAAATACCGATGTCAGCGTGCTTCGACTCTCCGGGTCCGTTGACGACACAGCCCATGACGGCCACACGCAATTCTTCCGAGCCTGGATAGCGGGCCTGCCATGCGGGCCGCTGGTCGCGCAGGTACTTCTGGATCTCCTCGGCCATCTCCTGGAAGAACGTCGACGTCGTGCGGCCGCAGCCGGGGCAAGCGGTCACTTGCGCCGTGAAGCTCCGCAAGCCGAGCGACTGCAGGACCTGCTGCGCGACCTGCACTTCCTCGGTGCGGTCGCCTCCGGGGCGCGGCGTGAGCGAGACGCGAATCGTGTCGCCGATGCCCTCCTGGAGCAGGATCGACAGTCCGGCCGTGCTGGCGATGACGCCCTTCGTTCCCATTCCCGCTTCGGTGAGGCCGAGATGGAGCGCGTTGTCGGAGCGCTGCGCGAGCATCCGGTACACCGCGACGAGATCCTGCACGCCCGAGACTTTGGCGGACAGGATGATGTGATCGTGGGGCAGCCCACTCTCTTCGGCGAGCTCCGCCGAGCGCATGGCGCTCTCGACCATGGCGTCCATCGTGACATCACGCGCGTCGCGCGGCTCCGCGAGCTTCGCGTTGGCATCCATCATCTCGGTGAGCAGCTGCTGATCGAGACTCCCCCAGTTGACGCCGATGCGGACCGGCTTCCCTTCGTTGATCGCGACCTGGATGATCGTGCGGAAGTTGTCGTCGCGGCGCTTGGTGCCGACGTTGCCGGGATTGATGCGGTATTTCGCGAGCGCGCGGGCGCACTCGGGATATCTCGTCAGCAGCAGGTGACCGTTGTAATGGAAATCGCCGATGACGGGAACGTCCACCTCGGCCACGATCGCGGGCACGGCCTCGGCCGCCTCATCGGTGTTCACCGTCACCCGCACCAGCTCGCTGCCGGCCGCGTGCAAGGCGCGCACCTGCGCAGCGGTCGCGGCGGCATCCGCGGTGTCGGTGTTGGTCATCGATTGGACGACGATGGGATGGGCGCTGCCCACCGGCACGCCGCCGACGTTGACCGTGACCGTGGGACGTCGAGTGCTCACGGGCACGAAATATAGCGCAGCGACGAGCCGCGCCTGCTAGAGGATGTTGCCCTTGACCACAATCCGCACGTTGAGACTGTTCAGGCGGAAGCGGCCCGCCATGGTGGTAGTGACGTTCTTGTTGATGCGGGCGCGAATGCCCACCCACACCGTGTCCTTCTGGAAAACGGTATCGGCGAGGGAGACTGTGGTGGGCGGCAACAGCCTGACCGAGTCACCAGCCACCATCGCGCCACTGTTTGCGCTCAGGTAAGGCATCCCGGTGAAGAGCCCCCCCTGCGTCCGTGCGAAGAAGACGTCGAATTGGACGCTCCCGCTGCCGGCGGTGTCGATGATCGAGGCGGTCGCTGAAGCACTGACCGAGTCCGCCGCCGTTTTTCCGAAGCCCGGCGGCAGGAAGAACCGTCGCGCGACGCTCGAATCCGCTTGTCCGATCCCGACGGGAACGCTCAACCGCTTGACCGAGTCGCTCGCGGACAGAAAGCTCAACACATCGACATTGAAGATCGCGTTTCCTACCCCGCAGGCAGCGACAAGGATGAGAAGAGCAGCAGCAAGAGCCTTCATGAGTCGCCCCTTAATAGATCGAAATCGACGTAGCCATCGTGACGGCGCGCTGCGTCGAGAGTGAGTTGCTGTGCGTCCAGAATCCGAGGTCCAGTCCGATCGCGCCCAGGCGCACGCCCCCGCCGAACCCGAACTGCATCCTCTTGCGCTGATCGCGCGACACACCGCCGCGCACCGCGAACGGACCGGTGCGCTGCTCGGCGCCGACGTGGATGACGGTGCCGCGCCCCGAATTGATGACGTCGCCACCGACGGTCGTTCCTGTCCCCATATGGATGGCAGCATTCGCGAGGTACGTCACGGGCAGCTTCGTCTTCGTGGTGGTATCGGGCGCGATCACGGTCCGCGAAACCGAGTTCGTGCTGGTGGTGTAGAGGTAGCGCTGAACCTTCGTGTGTGACCAGGTGAGCTCGGCGCCGATGTCGTCGACGCCCACGCCGACTTCGAACGGTCCCGAGATCCAGACCATGCCGATGTCGCCGCCGATGCCGTGCCCGTTGGCTTTCGTGGAATTGAAGACGTTGCCGTCGAGGAGTGGCGTCGGGGTCGCGCCCAGGACGGGGTTACCGGTGACGAAACCGGCCGGTCCGACGGCTCGGCCGTACGTGGCACCGAGGTAGTAATGCAGCGCACCGCCGAGATACAAGCCGTCGTCGGTGGAATCGCCGCCGATGCCTTTGATGATCCGGCCCGCGTAGCTCACCGTGGGGGCGAGTCCGGCCTGCGCCACGCCGTCGACATTCACGAAGTAGGAGGTATTGGGACGCGCCGTGGAATCACTGACGAGGAAGTTTCGGAGCGTGCTGTCGAGGTCGAAACGCACGTCATATTCGAGGAAACCCATCACACCGACATTGATTCCGCCGAATCCCGCTCCCGCATCGAACAAGCGGCTCGTCGACCCCAGCCCGAAGTCCTGCTCGGGGATCAGCACCTTCGTGGCGCCCAGATCGATGATGAGCTGATTTCGGCCGATCGTGAACGCGACGTCGTTCGTCGGCGTGGGCGCTTTTTTCACTTCCAGGAAGATCGGCGGATTGAACACCAGGTCCACCAATGCAATCGGATTGAACGCGGCCGAGTCCGGATTGAACGTCGGATCGTGACCCAGCTGGTTGAGCGGGTGATCCTTGATGAAATCGATCAGCCCAAGTGGGATGGGGATCGAGAACTTGGGTGCCCCCGTGCCTGCGGCTTGGCTCTTGTTCTTTACCGCGCGATACGCGGGGTTGTAGCGCCGCGCGTTCCCGTCACGGCTGAGGGACACGCCGCCCATGCCGATGCGCCGCGCGTCGAACGAGAATTGCGCGTATGCCGCTCGGGCAGGAGCGAGTACGAGCACGACGAGCGTAAGAGCGACGACTCCAGTTCGCACGGGTCACCTCGGACAAGGGAAAAGCCGCCACAACTTTGCACATTGTGTCCGATTTTTCCATTGTTTGGTGTGAGGAAGGTCACCCGCGGACGCTTCAGGATGCGGTTTGGAGCGTCAGAGTGACCCGTGTCCCTTTGCCCGGATCGCTTTCGAGCGTAATCACGCCGCCCCAGCTCTCGACGAGCCGGCGCGCAATCGCCAGTCCGAGCCCGGCGCCGCTCGACGTCGTCGAAAACGTCGGCTCGAACACCCGGGGCAACGCCTCCGGCGGAATCCCACGGCCGTCATCGGCAACCACCAGCTGTCGCCCGCTTGCCGCGACGTGCACCGTCACGCGTTTCGCATCCGCGTTGCGCGCATTCTCCAGGAGGTTCACCAGCACTTCCTTGACTTCATCTTTGCGCGCGAGCGCCGGCGGTGGCGCGCCGTTGGCGGCGCGGACCTCGAACCGCGGCGTCGCACCGAGGTCATAGAGGCGGACGACTTCGCGGGCGGTCGCCGCGAGATCGACGGGCTCGAGCGGCAGCTGCTCGGCGCCGGACGGATCGGGCGCCCCGAACCGCGAGAAAGCGCGCGCGATGCCATCCAGCCGATCGATCTCCTCGAGAATTCGCTCGGACGTTTCCTTTAACGTCGCATCGAACGTCGGGGTCTGACCCTTGCCCCGCACGCGCTGCAGATGCTGGATGCCGAGGCGAATGGGCGTGAGCGGATTCTTGATCTCGTGCGCCACCTGGCGGGCCATCTCGCCCCAAGCGAGCACACGCGCCGCGCGCGTCAGCTCCGTCGCATCGTCGAGCGCGATGACGCAGCCGTCAGGCGCGGCACCCAGCAACGCGAGCTGTACGCGAATCTGACGACCGCCGACCTCAAACTCCCGCTCCTTGATCACGTCGCGGTGCTCCGCGATGAACTCGGCGACCGCCTGCCACACGGGCGCCCATGCCGCCGCGCTCGCCTGCGGTAGCACGTTGCCCGGTGCGAGCGTTTCGGTGCCACCCAGCACCAGCTCCGAAGCGCGCGGGTTCGCCATGGTCACTCGCAGTCCCTCGTCTACTGCGATCACGCCGGTCGCAACGTTGGCCAGCACTCGCGCCGTCCGCAGCCGCGCCTCTTCCAGCGCCGCCTGACTGCGCCGCACGTCGGTGACCATGCGTTCGAACGCGCTGAGCACCGGCTCGAATTCCCGCGGCGTGCCCGGCGGAAATGCGGGAGGCTCGCTGCCCCGCCCCACCGCGATGGCCGCTTCGCGCAGCGCCGCGACCGGTTTCGCGAGCCGCCGCGCCGCCACCCCGGCCAGGTACATCGCGGCGACCAGTCCCAGGAGGGTGCCGAGCACCAGCGCGAGCGCCAGGTCCTGCTGCTGCTGTTGCACGCGCTCGTCGTCGAGGAGCTGCGGGGCCGCGAGTACCGCCTGCTCACCCGGCGGTCCCGACGCGACGACGCGATACCCGACGCGCGTCGGCCGACCGGCGGTGCGCGCGTCCAAGGTGATCTCGAGCTCGTCCTCGAGCGTCGCGCGGAAAGCGGGGGGAGCAAGAAATGGATCCACGAGACCGAGCTCGGCCATCACGGGCGAGCTCGTTCCGACCAGGACCCCACGGCGATACAGCCACAGCTCCGCGTCGAGTCGGCGCCCGAGCTCGGCCAGCGAGCGGCCGATAGCGTCCGGGGGATCGCCGGCGACGGTTTCGGCGCCGCCTGCGGCGTCGCGCAGGGTTTGGCGAATGAGCAAGTCACCGGAGCGGCGCGCCTCATCGGCGAGCCGCGCAAAGCTCCACGCCGCGAACCCGAGCACTGGAAGCACGAAGAACGCCACCAACACCGATGTGAGCTGCGCGCGATAGCTCGTGCGCAGTGTGGTGATCAGCGCCGGCACCCGCGTGCGCCAGCCCTCGGCGACGACGAGGCCGAACAGCCACACGGCCGCCAACAGCGCGACGTCGAGTCCCACGACCAGAATGCCTCGAACCAGCAGCGACCATGGGTCGCCGAGCGCAACGCGGAGGTGCACGTGGCGCCCGCCGCCCGGCAAATCGACGTGCCGTTCGCCGCGAACCGACCATCCCTCACGTCGCCATTCGACCGACCCACCCATGCCCATCGCATGACTCGGCAGCGACAGCGTGATCGTATACGGCGGTTCCACGCCGGGATCGCCGCGGAGAAACCGCGCCACGCGATTGGGGGGGAGCAGCCGCGTGCGCGGGCCGACGCCCACCGTGAGGACCGTGCCGTCGGAAAGTGGCGCGACGAGGACGTAGTGGACGCCCGGGATGCGCTCCATACGTTCGATGCACGGTCCGTCTACGGCGGAGCGAGCGAGGGTCGAGAGCAGACCCGGCCGCAGGTCGAGCTGCGCGAGCTGCAGCTCCGCGATGGGCGGCCCCTCCGCTCCCGCACCCCACAGCGCGATCATCGCGGGATAATCCTCTGCGACGAGCGCCGATCCAACCCACAACGCGTAGAGGTCGCCGGCGGTGCGAGGCGGTGGCTGCGACGGAGCGGTGAGTTGCTGGGCCAGTCGCTCGAGTAATGCGACCGCAACGGCGTCGCCCTCGTGGCCCAGCCGCTGCGCGTCGCGCGTGGCGAGCGCCAAGCGGCCCTCGACCGCGGCGCCCCAGGCGATCAGCGCGGCCGCCGTACCGGCGACGACCGCCATGCCGACGAGCGCCCAGCGTCGCGGCGCCGGCAAAATCGCCCCAGCCAATGAAGGAAGCCACAGGAACGTGTACCATTCCGGCCAGGCTCCGTGGGGACTCCACAGCCACAGTCCCCCGATCGCCGCGACCGCGCCCCACGCGCACGCAGCGGGAAGCGCCCACGACCCACGTTCCGGTTCAGCTCCGCCCCGTACCAGCGCAGCCGCCAGCAGAATCAGCGCCATGGCGGTCACTGCCAACGCTGCCTGCCACGACAGCCAGAGTTCCAGGCTCACGCCGCTCGCGGGCGGCGCGATGCCGCGGCCGAAGTAGCGCACGACGTAGGGCGCGGCGACGATCAGCAGCGCCGCGGCCACCGCGCCTAACCAAGTGCGCCGCAGGCCGCGACGCCATAACGAGCCGGCGGCGACGAGTACCAGAACCCCCGCGACGAGGAGCGATCCCGCCGACGTTCCGATCCCGGTGACCGGGCGATAAAACGTCGCCGGCGAGAACAGCGTTGCTGGACCGAGCGGTGCGCGGAGCAAGGTCCAGGCGGCAACCAGCAGCACGCCCCAACGCCAACGACCCGGCGGCGCCGCCAACAGCAAGACGGCGAGTAAAACCGCGATACCGAGACGGGCGAGCCAGGCGGTCTGCGTCACAGCCGCGAGCTTCGCGTCCCCCTGTGCGGGCGGAATCATTTGCACCGAGAAGAGCGTGTCTCCGGGCGCGCACGCCTGCGACGGCAGCGTGCGGGGAGTACAAATCTCGAAGACGCTGGAGTCACGCGGTCCCTGTCCGGGAGGGAACAGGCGTAACGAGACGCCATGAGCGCGCGCGAATTCCGCGGCCACACTGCGATCGGCATCGGCGATCGCCGGCGCCGCGGACAACAGCACGCTGCCGACTGACGTCGCGGCTTGTGCCTGGCGCCGCGCCTCGAGCACGGCGTAGAATGGAGTCATGACCGTCTGCAACTCGGTCGTATCCTGGGCCGCGGGAATCGTGCGGTGGCGACCTGCCCAGGCAATGGTTGTGGAGTCTGCGCCGACCGCGAGGACGGCCGCGCCGCGCTCCAAGGGGACGCCGGACGCAACGGCGTCCCCGAGCCGATCAAACACCGCTTCCCGCGGCAGTGGTGCGGCCGTGGCGCCACGCTGGGCGAGCCGGCGAGCCTCTGCGATCGCTTGGCCCAACGACACCTGGAGCGAGCGCGAAGCCGAAGTGACGAGTCGTTCGCGGAGGGCGGGCCAGCAGCACTCGATCCGCCAGACACGCAGCGCACCGACCGCGAGGATCACGCCGAGCAGCAGGGTCGTGAACGCCGCGACGAGACTCATTTTGTGGCGCGGCGCCGGCGGTCGGATGGCGAGCGCCGCGCCCACGAGACCCGCAAGGGCGGCGAGCACCGCCCAGGCGCCGGCGTCGCTGCGCAGCCATTCGGCCGTTGCCAGCGTCGCAAACCAGCCCGCGATTACGACGTGAGCTTGCCGCTGCACCTGAGCGTTCTCACCCCCGACGCGGTGCGCGCCGCCCTCGCGCGCGACTCGCGGCTGTTAGTGCCTGTCGGCACGTGCGAACAACACGGACCACACCTTCCGCTGGGCTGCGATACATTAATCGTTGAGCGGCTTGCCGATGACCTCTCGGCCGGCTTCGGTATCCTGCGGGCGCCCACCGTCGCATACGGCGTCAACACCATCACGAAACGCCCGTATCCGGGCAATGCCGCGGTGCGACGCAAGACGCTGCACCGCTGGATGAACGACCTGCTTGGCTCCTGGGAGCAGTGCGGCGTGGACGCCTTCATCATTCTTACCGCGCACGGCCACGACCCCCATCAGGAAGCGCTATCCACGCTGCGGACACGACGGGCCCGGATCTTTACCGTCGACATCTTCGCGCTCGACTTCACCGGCTACCTCGAGGATCCTGGCGGGCCCACGCACGGCGGCGAGCTCGATACCTCGCTCATGCTACACCTCGCCCCTGAGCTCGTCCGGATGGAGCTGGCCCAGGACTATCCACTTACCGAGCGCCAAGTGGCTCGGTTCCTGCGTCGCGCTGCCGGATCCGTCCCCGCGCTGTCGCCAGGGTCCGTGGGGAGACCGACGCTCGCGTCGGCCGAAAAGGGGGCGCGGCTGTATAAGATGATTCGTGACCGCATCGCGACGCGAGTCTTGGGGGCCGTAGCCGCATGACCTCAGGCCTCTTTGCTCTGTTGCTGCTCCAGGCAGCGGGCTCCCCGCTGGACGAGGGCGTCCTCGTCGTGCGCGTAGATACGCTTGAGGTAGCGCGCGAGTCATTTCGCCTGAGCCACGGCCGGCTCTCGCGTGGCGAGGACGGGTGGACGCTGGCCACGACGATTCGCTACGACCGGGCGCGACCGGTCATCGTGCTCGCACCCATTCTCGAGGTGAACGGCGACACGATGCCCGCCACGCTGCAATACGACGTCGCGGACCCCCGGCAGCCGTCGCGCATCCTCGGCGAGCTCGGCCGCGGTCGCCTGACGGTACGGCTGGTGGCTCGCGCGACCGAGCGGGCGCGCGAGTTCGCGACAGGCCCACGAGCGGTCGTCCTCGATGATTCCGTCTTTGCGCCGTACGTCTTCGCCGCCTGGCGGGCGGCCTCCGAAGCCTCCGAGCTCACGGCCATATACCCGCGCGCCCTCCGGCGCGAAACGGTCCAAATCCGCGACCTCGGCTTGGCCTCCACCACGCTCAATCATGACCCAGCCCACTTGCGCCACATCACCGTTGCCGGCGAACCGAGCGGGACTGTTCAGGTGTGGCTGGATGAGCGCGGTCGCTTGATGAAGGTGGAGATCCCCAGCCGACGCCTCGTCGCGGAGCGCCTCGCCGGTAGCTAGGTTGTGTCACAGGCCGAAACCGCCTCACGCACTTGCGCGTAAGGGGGTGCGCTTCGACCCACGACATATCTTTTCAAGGACGACCATGACATCGTTGTTGCTCGTGGCAGGCCTCATTTTAGGCCCCGCCGCCGTTGCAGTCGCGCAGCAGCCTACCACACCACGGAATCCCGCCTCTCCGGCACAGGTGACCTCGGCCGGGCTGTCACTCGCCGACGCCATCGCGCTCGCGCGCGAACGGAACCCCGCGTATCGGCAGGCCCAGAACAATCGCGGGCCGGCCGCGTGGGGCGTGCGAAATGCCTACTCCAGCCTCCTGATCCCGTCGGTTACGGCATCCGGTGGCATGAGCTATACCGGCCCGGGCTCGCAGACATTCCTGGCGCAGAGCTTCTCCCAGTCGGTGTCCACGGTCTCTTCCTTCTATGATCTGGGACTCTCGTGGCAGCTCTCCGGCGCGACGCTGTCGCAGCCGGGGCTTGCGAAAGCCCAACAGCGCGCGACCGACGCCGACATCGCGGGCGCCGAGAACGTGCTTGTCACCGGCATCAAGCAGCAGTACCTGACCGTACTGCAGGCGCGCGCGCAAGCGGACTTGGCGCAGAAGACGCTGCAGCGCAACGAGGAGTTTTTGAAGCTTGCCCAGGCACGCTATGGGGTTGGCCAGGCGACGCTGATCGATGTACGGCAGGCACAGGTTGCACGCGGCCAGGCCGAGGTTGCCCTGTTGCGCGCGCAAACCGCAGTGAGCGTGGAGAAGCTCCGTCTCTTCGAGCAGATGGGCGTGACGCCGCCGGTCGACGTCGCCGCCGTGCAGCTGACCGATACGTTCAGCGTGGAGACACCCGTGTGGCAGCTCACCGATCTGCTGACGATGGCTGAGCAGCAGAATCCTGCACTGAAGGCGCTGCGGGCACGTGAGGGCGCCGCCGCCTGGAGTGTGCGCGCCGCGACGTCCAGCTACGGTCCCGCACTGTCGGTATCGGCGGGGTGGTCGGGTTTCACCCAGCAGTTCACCAACGTGGACCCGCTCATTTTCAACCAGCAGGCGGCGTTCGCGAGCGAGTACACGCAATGCCAGGACAACAACACGATCCGGCAAAATGCCGGTCTACCGCCGGATGACTGCAGCGGGTTCATCTGGGGCGCGGCGAACGAGCAGGCGCTGCGGAGCCGGAATTCCGTCTTCCCGTTCAATTTCACGCGGCAGCCGTTCCAGGCCCGTCTGACGGTGACGTTGCCGATCTTCAACAACTTTGCGCGGGAGCTCAGTGTCTCAAATGCACGCGCGCAACACGGCGACCTCGAGGAATCGGTGCGGGCGCGGGGCCTGGCGGTGCAGACCGAGGTCAGCCAGGCGTTCTTGACGCTGCAGACCGCGTTCCGAACCGTCGGCCTGCAGGACACGAATCGCAGCGCCGCCCGCGAGCAGCTCCAGCTCGCCACCGAGCGCTACCGCGTGGGCTCGGGGACGTTCTTCGAGCTGCTGGACGCGCAGGTCGCCGCGCTCCGTGCCGAGAGCGATGCCGTGAATGCGACGTACGACTACCACAAGGCCCTGGCGCTATTGGAAGCAGCCGTCGGCCGCAGCTTGCGCTAACCGAGAGGATCGAGCCGCCATGTCTAAGCGGAACAAGGTGTTTTTGGGGGTCGGTGGGGGCGTGTTGCTCATCGTGCTGGTGATGGTGAGTGCCAGCGCGAAGCGTGACAAGGGCATCGAGGTGCGCTTCGAGACGGTCGGCCGCCGCGACCTCGTCGCCGCGGTCACCGCCAGCGGGAAGATTCAGCCCAAGAAAAAGGTGGACATCAGCGCCGACATCACGGGCCGCATCACGCGGATCGCCGTGCGTGAAGGCGATCTGGTCCAGAAGGGCCAATTCCTGCTGCAGATCGACCCCACGATCTACCAGGCGAATCTGCAGCGCGCGCAGGCGGCGATGTCGTCCGCCGAAGCGGGCGCCGTGCAGGCGCGGGCTTCGCGGGATCAGGCGCAGCGGGCGCTGCAGCGCACCAAGGAGCTGCGCGAGCAAAATCCGAACCTCATTTCGCAGGAGCAGCTCGAGCAGGCGCAGACCGCGTTCGACATCGCCGAGGCGAACCTGACGGCGGCGCAACACCTGGTCGAGCAGTCGCGCGCCGGCCTGCAGGAATCGCGCGATCAGCTGGCGAAGACGCATCTCGTCGCGCCCATGGCCGGACGCGTCACGCGCCTGGCCGTCGAAGAAGGCGAGGTGGCGGTGCCAGGCACGTTCTCGCGCGAGACCGGGCTGCTGCTCACGATCTCGGACCTGTCCGTCATTCAGACCAAGGTGCAGGTCGACGAGACCGACGTGGTGCGGCTGCACATGGGCGATTCGGTCGACGTCACCATCGACGCGTTCCCGGACACCACGTTCATCGGTCGCGTCACCAAGGTCTCCAACAGCGCCATCCTGACGGCGGCGTCGGCTGCGGCCGGCCAGAGCGATCGCGCGGTGGACTACGAGGTCGAAATCACACTCTCCAATCCACCCGCTGAGGTGCGGCCGGATCTCTCTGCGACCGCGCGCATCATCACGGACACACGCAAGCAAGCGCTGGCAATTCCGATCATCGCCCTGACGGTACGCGAGAACACGCCGATCTCCACCGAGCAGCGTTCCGGTGGTCGCGGGACTGCGCAGGCCGCAACGCCTCGCCCCGCGGCCGCGGATACCGGCAAACGTGGTGCCGCCAATAAAAAGGAAACGGAAGGCGTGTTCCTGGTCCACAATGGGATCGCGACGTTCCACGCCGTCAAAGTGGGGATCGCGGGCGAAGAGCATTTCGAGGTGGTCGAAGGTGTCCATCAGGGCGACACGATCGTTGCGGGCCCGTATCAGGCCATCCGCGATCTGAAAGAGGGCGCGCGCGTGCGCCCCAGCAAGGAATCGAGTGACACCACTGCACGGCGCCGCTCATGAGCCCCGTCCAGCTGTTTCGCACGGGTGATACGCCGCTTCCCGACGTCATCATCCTGACGCACAAGCTGACGCGCGAGTACGACATGGGCTCCGAGCTCGTGCGCGCGCTGCGCGGCGTGAGCGTGCAGATCCGCAAGAACGAATACGTCGCCGTGATGGGTCCGTCCGGGTCGGGCAAATCGACGCTGATGAACCTCATCGGTTGCCTGGACACGCCGACGAGTGGCGAGTACTGGCTCAACGGCCAGAAGGTGAGCGATCTCGCGGACGACGAGCTGGCGCGCATTCGCAACAAGGAGATCGGGTTCGTCTTCCAGACGTTCAACCTGCTCCCCCGTGCCGATGCGCTGCACAACGTCGAGCTCCCGCTCATTTACGCCGGCATGTCGGCGCGCGGCCGCCGCGAGCGCGCCGCGCATGCGCTCCAGCGCGTCGGCCTCGGCGACCGCATGGACCACAAGCCCAACGAGCTGTCGGGCGGCCAGCGCCAGCGCGTCGCCATCGCGCGGGCGCTCGTGAACGAGCCCAGCATCCTCCTCGCGGACGAGCCCACCGGGAATCTCGACTCGACGACGAGCACCGAGATCATGGGCGTCTTCGCCGAGCTGCATCGCCAGGGTCAGACGGTAGTGATGGTGACCCACGAGCTGGATATCGCCGCGAACGCCGAGCGCGTCCTCACGCTGCGCGACGGCCTCGTGGCGACGGACCAAGCCCGGGCTGCCTGAGTGCCGTTTTTCGAGGCCTTCCGTCTCGCAATCCAGACGCTGCGTGCACAGAAGCTCAAAAGCGGCTTTTCGCTGCTCGGGGTCTTCGTCGGTGTGGCCTCGCTCATCGCCGCCTGGTCGATCGCCAACGGCGTGAATCGCTACATGACCGAGAAGTTTGCCCAGACGCTGTACGGGGTGAACACGTTCCAGCTGCGGCGCCAACCGATGTTCACGCCGAACGTGCCCGACTCCGTGTGGCGGGCCTGGCGGCGGCGCCCGCGCATCCGCTTCAGCGATGCCGAGGCGATCACGGCCGGGCTCACGGTCCCCGTGATCACCGCGTGGCAATCGAGCGATCAGGTCTCGGTCTCCTACGGCAATAAAGACGCGCGCGACATCGAGCTGACGGCCGCGAGCGAGCGTTACTTCGACATCAAGAACCTGCGGCTCGCGCTCGGACGGCCGTTCACCGGCGAGGAGAACCGTTCCGGAGCCCCGGTGGCGGTCCTGGGCGATGCAGTCGCCAAACGCCTATTCGCCGATCGCACGCCGTTGGGAAAGAACGTCCGGATCGGTGGCGTCCCCTATCGCGTCATCGGCGTCGTGGAGCACCAAGGCAGCATCCTCGGTTTCCCGCTTGACCGGTTCGTCGTCGTGCCGGCCCTCTCCCCCGCGCAGAACCTGGTGAATCCCCCCGGGATTCTCGACGCGTTCTTGGTCAAAGCGCACTCGGATCCCGAGATGCGGGACGCGATGTCCCAAGCCGAAGGCATCATGCGCAGCCGGCGCCACCTCCGGCCTCGGCAGGACAACAACTTCGTGCTCGACACGTCCGAGGGCGTGCAGCGCTTCTGGGCGGGCATCAGCCGCATCCTCGTCACGGTCATCCCGGGCATCGTGATCGTCTCACTCGTGATCGGCGGCATCGTGATCATGAACATCATGCTGATGGCGGTCGCCGAGCGGACGCGCGAGATCGGGTTGCGGAAGTCGCTGGGCGCGCGGCGGCGCGACGTGCTGCGCCAGTTTCTCGCCGAGTCGACCGCCATTGCGACGGTCGGCGCCGCATTCGGTATCGTTGCCGGCATCGGGCTGACGCTCGTGATCAACAAGCTCTCGCCGCTCCCCGCGAGCGTGTCGCCGGCGTCTGTCGTGCTGGGTGTGATCATGGGGGCCGGCGTCGGCGTCGTGGCCGGCGTATACCCCGCGAGCCGGGCTGCGCGGCTCGATCCGATCGCCGCGTTGCGGCAGGAGTAGCGCATGTCGGGAGTATTCGAAGGCGTCGGCATTGCTCTCGCATCGCTGCGCGCGCACAAGATGCGCGCGGCGCTCACGATTCTTGGCGTCGCGATCGGCGTGACGGTCGTCATGGTGATCGGCGCGCTGATCAGTGGCTTCAACAAGGGCATCTCGGACATGCTGGCGTCGCTCGGCCCCAAGACCTTCTGGGTCGGGCGCTATTGGGGCGGTCAGAACGATGAGGATCCGGAAGATCCGAATCCGTGGCGCCGGCGTCCTCCAATTACCGTGGACGAGGCGAACCGCCTGACGCAACTCCCGACCATCGCGTTCGTCGTGATCGATGAGGGCACGGCGGCGGACATCGAGTTCGAAGGGCACCGCCTCGCGGCGATTCGGATTCGCGGCCGCAACGCGGATTGGCCGAAGATCGAAGGCGGCCAGATCGAGCCCGGCCGTTCGTTCTCGCATCTCGAGGATGCGTCCAACGCCCACGTGGCCGTCATCAACAGCAAGCTGGCCGAGAACCTCTTCGGGCAGCGCGATCCGATGAACCGCCGCATCAAGATCGGCGGCCTGCCCTATGATGTCCTCGGTGTCTACAATCCCCCACCGCGGCTCTTCGGTGACGGCGACCAGCCGGAAGTGATGATGCCACACGGCACGTTCCAGAAGGACCTGCGGTACTGGCACGGCTGGATGGACATGTTCGTCGTGCCGCAGGACTCGGTTTCAACCGAGCGCGCGATCGACGATGTCACGATGGCGATGCGGACCATGCGGGGGCTGCGTCCCGGGCAAAAGAACAACTTCGACGCGGTCACTCAGGAAGTGTACGTCCAGGCGGTCAACAGTTTCACCAAGGTCGCGCGGATGCTGATGATCGCGCTGTCGATGGTGGGCCTGATCGTCGGTGGCATCGGCGTCGTGGCGATCATGATGATCTCGGTCACGGAGCGCACGCGCGAGATCGGCGTCCGCAAGGCGCTCGGCGCGCTCCGGCGCGAGATCATGTGGCAGTTCCTCGTCGAGGCGGCGACCCTGACGCTCGTCGGCGGCTTCATCGGCATGGCGATCGGCTGGCTCATCGCCGTCGTGCTGCACAACTTCACGCCGGTCCCCGCCTACGTGCCGCTGGCGTCGATCATCACGGCGCTCGTCGCCGCGGCGGTGACGGGACTGCTGTTCGGCATCTATCCCGCGAGTAAGGCGGCGCGCCTCGATCCGGTAGAAGCGCTCCGCTACGAATAACGACGGTGTCCTTCCTGGATGCCGTACGGCTGGCGTTCCAAACGATCCGCGCCCAAAAACTCAAGAGCGGCTTCTCGATTATCGGTGTTTTCATCGGCGTGATGTTCCTGATCGCGGTCGTGTCGGTCGTGGAAGGGATGAACCGCTACATGACCGACAAGTTCGCCGGGACACTGCTCGGCGTGAACACGTTTCGCCTGCGGCAGTTTCCCGACGTGCAGATCGGCAACGTCACCGACTCGATGTGGCGCACATGGATGCGCCGGCCGCGCGTCACGTACGAAGACGCCCAGGCGGTGGCCCAGGGCGTGTCCGTCCCGGTGCTCGCCGCCTGGGAGTCGAACACTCGCGCGGCGCTCAGCGCCGGCCGCCGGCAAGTAAAGGACGTGCAGGTTACCGCCGCGACGGAGCTGTACTTCGACATCCGCTCGCTGAACATCGAGCAGGGCCGCGCGTTCACGGGGCAGGAAGTCCAGGCGGGCCTCCCAATCGTCGTGCTCGGGCACGACCTCGCCGATAAACTGTTCGAAGGTCAGGACCCGATCGGACGCGACGTGAAGATCTTCGATATTCCTTACCGCGTGATCGGGGTCGTTGAGAAGCAGGGCAACCTCTTCGGTTTGTCGCTCGACAAGTTCGCCGTAGCTCCAGCGAGCGCCCCGCTGAAGCGCTACGTCAATCAGCCGCGGGTAATCGATGCCCTCGCGCTCAAGGCTGGCACGCAAGCCGACATGCGCGAGGCCATGGCGCAGGCCGAGGCGGTGATGCGCAGCCGGCGGCACCTGCGCCCGCGCGAGCCCGACAACTTCGCGCTCGAGACGGCGGATGAAGTGCTCGCCTTCTGGGGCAAGATCAGTCGCATCCTGTTCTACGCGCTCCCGGGTCTGGTGGCGGTTTCGCTCGTCGTGGGCGGCATCGTCATCATGAACATCATGCTGATGGCGGTGGCGGAGCGGACGCGCGAGATCGGCATCCGTAAATCGCTGGGGGCGCGGCGGAGCGACATCCTGCGACAATTCCTGGTCGAGGCCACGACGTTGGCCACCGTCGGCGCGAGCGCTGGCGTTGGCATTGGGATCGCGCTCGCCGCGCTCGTCGCGGCAACGACCCCGCTCCCCGCCGCCGTCGCGCCCTGGTCGATCGTCGTCGGCGTGATCCTCGGCGCTGGCGTGGGAATCGTGGCCGGCGTATACCCGGCGACCCGCGCGGCACGGCTCGACCCCATCACCGCTTTACGCGCTGAAACATGACCTTCGGCGGCGGGGGACTCTTTGAAGGCGTCGGCATCGCCCTCGCGTCGCTGCGCAGCAGCAAGGCGCGGGCGGCGTTGACCATCCTCGGCATCGCGATCGGTGTGATGGTGGTGATGCTGATGGCCGCTCTGATCAGCGGCATCAATAAGAGCGTCGCCGGTGTGTTCGAGTCGATCGCGCCGCGCACCTTCCTGGTGTGGCGCTTCTTCCAGGCGGGCGTCAACGTGTCGGACGGGTCCGACGAGAGCAGCCCGTGGCGACGCAATCCGGCGATCAACGAGATCGAGGCCGACCGAATCCGGCTGCTGCCCTCGGTGCGGTACGTGACGCGCCGCGAGGAGAGCTCCGCCACCGTGGAATTCGGGGACCGGCATCTTGAATCGGTGAACGTTTCCGGCCTGTCGGCTGAATGGGTGGAGGTGAATGGCGGCGACGTCTACCCGGGGCGGACGTTCACGCGGTTCGAGGACCTCTCCAATGCCGCCGTCGCGGTCATCAATCGCAAGCTCGAAGACCAGCTGTTTCGCGGGCGCGACCCCATCGGCCAGACCATTCACATCGCGGGCGCGCCGTTCACCGTCATCGGTGTGTATACGCAGCCGCCCAGCCTGTTCAGCGGTGCGGCACCGCCGTTCGTGGGCATTCCACACGGCGCGTTCGTGAAGACCGTCCCGTACTTCAAGGGCTGGATGCGACTCGCTGTCGCGCCCGCGCCTGGGTATACGCAGCAGGAATCGATGGACGAAGTCGTCGCCGCCCTGCGCTCCATCCGTGGGCTCAAGCCGGGCCAGGACAACAGTTTTTCGATCGTGACGCAGGACAAGCTGCTCGAATCCTGGAACCAGGTGACCGGGGTATTCTTCCTCGTGATGCTCGTGCTGTCGTCGATCGGTTTGATGGTGGGCGGCGTGGGCGTCATCGCGATCATGATGATCTCGGTGACCGAGCGCACGCGCGAGATCGGCGTGCGCAAAGCGCTGGGCGCCACCCGCCGCGCGATCCTCTGGCAGTTCCTCGTCGAGGCTTCGACCCTGACGCTCGTGGGCGGCGCCGTCGGGATGCTGAGCGGAGGCGTGCTCGCGTTCGTCATTTCTCGCATTACCCCGATCCCGGCCAACGTCCCGCTGTGGTCGATTGTGGCGGCACTCCTCGCCTCGGCGCTCACCGGCATCGGGTTCGGGCTCTATCCCGCCAGCCGGGCCGCGAAGCTTGATCCGGTGGAAGCTTTGAGATACGAATAGACTTAGTTTCCAGCCGTGCCCCTCTTCGAAGCCGTTGTCCTCGCCGTGCAGACAATCTGGAGCCATAAACTCCGTTCGTTCTTCACGCTCCTCGGCATCATCGTCTCGGTCGCCTTCCTCGTTGCGGTGGTCGCGGTCATCCAGGGCATGAATGCCTACGTCCGCGAACGGCTGGCCGGCGCGATCGTGGGCGTGAACGCCTTCCAGATCCGCCGCGATCCGATTCAAGTGGGGTTCGTGGACGACGAGGAATGGAAGCAGATCCAGCGCCGCCCCATCATCGCCCCCGAGGACGTCGGCTTCATCGAGCGCGCGGTGCCGGACGCCGAAGCGATCGCGCTGCAGTCGGGGTGGCCGACGCCGATGGCGGACGTCCAGTGGCGCAACCGCACGACCGGTGACGTCTTCATTTTTGGCGTGACGCCACCGTACGTGCTCGTGCAGGACTACACATTCGCCGCGGGCGAACCGCTCAGCGAGGTCGACCATCAGCAGCGCCGCTATGTGGCGGTGCTCGGCTATGACGTCGCCGACAAGCTGTTCGGCGACGTCGCGGCTGCGGTCGGCCGGACGATCCGTGTGAAGGGGATCCAGCTCGTGATAAAGGGCGTGATCGCCCGGAAGGGCACGGTGCTGGGGCAATCGTGGGACGGGTTCGTGATGCTGCCGCTCACGACGTTCGAATCGATGTACGGCCGGCGGCAGACGATGGTCATCTCGGTGAAGATGCCGACGGCTGACGCCGTCGCTCCCGCGATGCTGCGGGCGGAGGAAGCGATGCGCATCGCGCACCGCTTGCGGCCCGGCAGTGACAATGACTTCACGATCGACACCGGGGAGGGACTCATCTCATTCTGGGCAAAGCTCACGCGGGTCATTTTCACCGTCGTCCCCGCCGTGGTCGTGATCGGGATCGTCGTCGGCGGCATCGTCATCATGAACATCATGCTCATGAGCGTCACAGAGCGCACGCGTGAGATCGGGATCCGCAAGGCGCTCGGCGCCGCCCGGCGCGACATCCGCCGCCAGTTTTTCGCGGAGGCGTTGACGCTCTCCGTGCTGGGGGGGATCGCGGGTCTCGTCGTCGGCACGGGACTCGCCGGTCTCGTGCAGGTGCTGTCGCCGCTGCCCGCCCGTGTCACCGGCTGGTCGATCGGTGTGGCGCTGTTGCTCGGCATCGTCGTTGGCGTGGCCTTTGGCGTCTATCCGGCACATCGCGCCTCCCGCCTCGATCCGATCGAAGCGCTCCGCCAGGAGTAGATGAAACTCCACTCCGTACGCGAGGGCTGGAGCATCGCCCTCGACCAGCTACGCGCCAACAAACTGCGCTCGGCCCTCACGGTGCTCGGCGTCGTCATCGGCATCGCCACGGTCATGGCGATGGCGTCGATCGTGGCGGGGTTTCGCGAGCAGATCGTCAATACGCTCGAAGTCGTCGGGCCGACGACGTTTCGCGTGCTCCGCTTCTTTTCCACGACCGGCGTCAATCCGGACGCGGTGCCGCGCGAGGTGCGCATCCGGCCGAAGCTGATCCCCCAGGAAGCCGAGGCCATCGCCCGCCTCCCCGAAATCCATTACGCGGCGATCTGGACCCAGCTGTTCGAGCGGTTCGAATACGGCGGCAACCACACCCGGATCCTCGGCGTCTTCGGCGCTGATGACCGGTTCATGGAGATTCTGGGCGGCGGCGTCACGGCGGGCCGATCGTTCACGGCCGCGGAGCTCCGCGGCGGTGATCCGGTTGTCATCGTCGAACAACGGACCGTCGATCGCCTGTTCGGCGCGATCAATCCGCTGGGCCGCGTCGTCCGCATCGGCGGTCATCCGTTCAAGATTCTCGGCGTGTGGCAGCGGCCCACCAACATTTTCGAAGTGCCGGGCACGCCGGAGATCGCGGGGATCATGCCGTTCGAGACTGCGCGCCGCAGCTTCTTCATCGATGAAGTGAACGGACTCATCATCCTCGTGAAGCCCAAGCCCGAGGTTAGCGTGAGCCGCGCGATGGACGCCGCCACGCTGACCCTGCGGCGACTCCGTCGGCTGCGCGCGGGCGAGCCGAACACGTTTGACCTGCTCACTTCCGATCAGGTCCTGAGTATCTTCGACAGCCTGACCTTTGCGTTTTTCTTCGTGATGCTGGTCCTGTCGAGCATCGCGTTGATGGTGGGGGGCATCGGCGTCATGGCAATCATGATGGTGTCGGTCACGAGCCGCACCCGCGAGATCGGCCTGCGCAAAGCCCTCGGCGCCACGCGCCGAGCCATCCTGTGGCAATTTCTCGTCGAAGCCGCCACGCTCACACTCCTCGGCGGCATCATCGGCATCCTCCTCGGCGTCGGCGTCGGCGAGATCCTCAAGCGGCTACTCGCCTTCAGTACGACGGTCCCGGTGATTCCCGCGGCCATCGCGACCGCGGCATCTATCCTGGTCGGCCTGGTCTTTGGCATCGCGCCAGCGGCGCGGGCGGCGCGGCTCGATCCCGTTGAGGCTCTCCGATATGAGTGATGAGGTCGATCTGCTCGCCATCGCGGCACACCGCGACGACATCGAGCTCACGTGCGGCGGCACGCTCGCCAAGGCCGTGCGCGCGGGACATCGCGTCGGCATCCTCGACCTGACGCAGGGCGAAATGGGGACTCGAGGCGATGCGGCTACGCGCGCGGCGGAAGCCGATCGCGCCGCCAAGACGCTCGGGGTGCCGCTGCGACTCAACGCCGAAATGCCGGATGCTCATCTGGAGAACAATGAGGCGTCGAGAGAACAGATCGTCGCGATAATTCGCCGCACACGACCGCGCGTCGTGATTCTGCCGTACTCCGTGGGACGGCACCCCGATCACCGCATCGCCTCCGAGCTGGGACGCGATGCGTGTTATCTGGCCGGGCTCGCGAAGTACGCACCGGGCAAAGGAGTCGAGGCGCACCGTCCGTACAAGCTGCTGTATGCGCTCGCCTATCGCGAAGACCCGGTGAAACCGACGTTCGTCGTCGATATCTCCGACGTCTTTGATCTGAAGATGGAAGCGATTCGCTGCTATGCGTCACAGTTCACCGGCGCCAAGGCCGCCGGTGAGATCCACCCCACCGGGCAGGATCTGTACGAGCTCATCCGCGTGCAGTCCGCGCATTACGGCTCGTTGATCAGGCGCCGCTACGGCGAGCCGTTCTACACGGCCGAGACGCTGGAAGTGGACGATGTGCTGAAACTTGGCGTGCAGTCCATCTAGTCCTTAAATTGCGGCTTCCATGACCAAGCGCGTCACGTATCTCGACAACGCCGCCACGACCCCGGTGCGACCGGAGGTCCTGGAGGCCATGCTTCCCTACCTCGGGAAGGAAGCTTTCGGGAATCCCTCCTCGGCGCACCGCTTCGGCCGGGCCGCGCGCGCCGGGATCGAAGAGGCGAAGCGCGCCGTTGCCAGCGCCGTCGGCGCCGAGCCGAACCAGGTCGTGTTCACCTCCGGCGGCACGGAAGCCGACAACCTCGCCATCATCGGTGCCGCGCTCGCGGCGCGAGATCGTGGCGGCCCCTTCCGTGTGGCCGTCTCCGCGACGGAGCACAAGGCCGCGCTCGCCGCGGCGCACGCCGTCAAGCACCTCGGTGGTGAGGAGGTCATTCTCCCCGTTACGGCTTCCGGCCGGGTCGAGCGGGAGTCGCTCGACAAGATCATCGAGCACGGCGTCGCCGTCGTGAGCGTGATGTGGGTGAATAACGAAGTCGGCACGCTCCAGCCCGTGGAGGCGCTCGCCACTCGATGTTGCGAGGCCAGCGTCCCGTTCCATTCCGACGCCGTTCAAGCGTTCGGCAAGGTTCCAGTCTCGCTCCGCGACGTCAACTGCACTTTCCTGACCATCTCCGGCCACAAGATCGGCGCTCCCAAGGGCGTCGGTGCACTGATCGTGCGCGACCGCAAGGCGGTCGAGGCGATCATCCACGGAGGCGGGCAGCAGTTCGGCATTCGCCCTGGAACCGAGAACGTCCCCGGCATCGTCGGCCTCGGCGTGGCGGCCCGGCTCGCCGCCGACGAGCAGCAGGCGCTCGCGACCAGACTGAATGAGCTGCGCGACGAATTGGAGCGCCGGCTGCTGGCGATCGTCCCTGACGCGGTGATCAACGGCTGGCAGGGCGAGCGGGCGCCGCACATCTCGAACGTCTCGATCCCCGGCACCGACAGCGAGGCGCTGCTGATGCATCTCGACCTCGCTGGCATCGCCTGTTCGTCGGGATCGGCCTGCAGTACGGGCGCGGTCGAGCCGTCCCACGTGCTCACCGCCATGGGGGTGCCGCGCGAGCTGGGCGTGGCCGCCCTGCGGTTCTCGTTCGGCAAGGAGAGCACGATGGAAGACGTGGAAGCGGTGACCGCCGCGCTTCCGCGGATCATCGAGAAGGTCCGGTCGCTGTCCACGGTTCTCCACCGATGAGAGTGCTGGTGGCCATGTCGGGCGGCGTCGACAGCTCCGTCGCCGCGGCGCTGCTCGTCGAGCAGGGCCACGAGGTCATCGGCGCGACGATGAAGCTGTTCTGTTACGGCGCCAGCGTGCCCGACCGTCCGTGCTGTTCGCTCGACTCGATCACCGACGCGAAGCTCGTCGCGCACAAGCTTGGCATCCCACACTACGTGCTCAATCTCGCGGACCGCTTCGGGCACGATGTCATCGAAAACTTCGTGTCCGAGTATGCGCGCGGCCGGACGCCCATTCCGTGCGTCCGCTGCAACTCGTTCACCAAGTTCCGAGATTTCCTCTACCACGCCGACGCGCTCGACTGCCATGCCATTGCGACCGGCCATTACGCGATCGCGCGCGAAGGCGCGTTGTACCGCGGCCGCGACCGGCAGAAGGATCAGTCGTATTTCCTGTGGGGCATCGATCGCGCGGTGGTGCGTCGGATGCTGACACCGGTCGGCGAGCTCACCAAGGAGCAAACGCGGTCCATTGCACGGCGACTGGGATTGGTGACCGCCGACAAGCAGGAATCCGTCGAGATCTGTTTCGTGCCCGACGACAATTACGTGGCGGTGCTCGAGCAGCATCTTCCGGCCGACGCGCCCGCACTCGTGCCGGGTCCGCTCGTGACCACCAGCGGCGAGGTGATCGGCGAGCACGACGGCTTCGCGCGCTTCACGGTCGGCCAGCGCCGCGGTCTGCCGGGCGGATTCGATGAGCCGCTCTACGTGCTCGCGATCCGGCCCGCGACACGCGAGGTGGTCGTCGGCCGCGGCGCGGAGTTGTTCGGACACGAGCTGTCTCTCGCGGAGGTCAACTGGCTGGCGGATCCGCTGTCGCCGGAAGACGCCGTGTGGGTGCAGTGCCGCTATCGCGCGCGGGCCGTGCCCGGCACGATTGCTGCTCAGGCGGACGGTCGCATCGCGCTCCGGCTGGCCGAGCCGGTTCGGGCGATCACACCAGGGCAGTCCGGCGTGCTGTACGACGCCGACGATCGACTGCTCGGCGGTGGCGTGATCGACTAGCCCGGCAAGACGTGGCGAGGGTCACAGCCCCTCCGGCCGCGGCGCCTGCAGAATTCAGGTTCGCCCCCACATTCTCGATTCGGAGGCCGTATGCGGTTGTTCCTTCGTGCCGGCGTTGCCCTCGGCGTGCTGGCAGTGGCAGCCTGTGGCAAGGACTCGCCGACGCCAGTCGATTTCACGGACCCGGCGGCAGTGTCGGCGAATCTGGCATCGGTCGATTCCGCGTTCGATAGCGACGTCTTCCGCAGCTTCTCGACGGCCACGGTGATGCTCGACGTGGCAACCGCGCCGGCGTTCCGACCCGCGGCGACGGTGCTCGAAACGCTCCGGCCCCAGCTGGTCAAGAGCGGCGCTCAGGCCTTCCTCCCCGGCCTCGCGCAAGCCCGCAAGCTGCAAGCGATGATTCCCAACCTCAGCGTATCGGCCGCTCAGGGCCGGATCATTCCCGATTCGCTGTACGGCCGAGTGTTCGAGTGGGATGCATCGCTCCATCAATACCGGTGGCAGGGGAACACGGTCGCGGGACTGAACGGCGTGCGTTTCATCCTCTACGCGACCGGCCTGAATGGTGCGGTCGTCGAGCCGGTGAGCGCGATCGGCACGCTCGATATCATCGATGAAAGCACGCCGACCAAGCTCCAGCTCCATGTCCTGGTGAAGGGCCCCGGCGGCACGATCACGTATGTCGATTACACGGCGTCGCTGGTGACCTCCCAGACGTCCGCCAATGCCACCGTCTCCGGCACGATCACGAACGGGCTGAGCGGCGGTAACAACAAGACGCTCACGTTCGATGAGTCGTTTGCGGTCAATGCCGGCGGCGCGAGCGTGCAAGCGACCTTCGCGCTCAACAATCCGGCGATCACGCTGATGCTGAACGAGTCGGTCTCGTTCAGTGACCCGAACATCATCATCAACGCCGACCTCCGGCTGATCGAGAATGGCCAGACCACGCGCGCGGTCGGCCATGTGACGCTCAACACGACCACCAACGCCGTTACGGTCAGCGTCACAGTGTCCGTCAACGGCCATCCGGTGGCGTCGTTCAACGGCGATCCGAGCAATCCCGCAACCCAGTGGGTTGATGCGGGTGGCGCGCCGCTCACCGCCCTCGACCTCGCGGCACTCCACGATCTGTTCGACGCGTTCGAGCACTTCGGCGACACCGTTTCGAACCTGTTCGCACCGGTCGGCACGTTCGCGGGCCTCTAGTCCCGCACCGGCAGCACCGACTCCCCGTCCGGCTCTGGCCGGGCGGGGAGTTTTGCTTTATTACCTACGGGTGTTCTACCGGCTGCTCGCGAACGCCGTCGTCGCATTTCACGGGTTGTTCATTGTGTTCGTGGTTTGCGGTGGATTTGTCGCGTGGCGGTGGCGCTGGGTGGCCGCAATTCACATCCCCGGCGCGCTGTGGGGTATCATCATCGAGTACCGTGGCGGGATCTGCCCGTTGACACCGCTCGAAAACAGCTTGCGCGCGCGCGCCGGCCAGCAGGGCTACGCCGGCGGTTTCGTCGAGCAATACCTCCTGCCCGCCATCTATCCCCGGGGATTGACGGCGGGTGTCCAGATCGTGCTCGGTACGTTCGTACTCATTGTGAATCTCTGCGCCTACACACTCCTGCTCCGTCGTCTGACTCGAGGCTCCTGATGGCCACTCGTCGCCACTTCCTGCGCTCGCTGTTCGCCGCCGGCGCTACGCTGCCGGCGCTCAAGAGCGACGCCCTGTCGCGCATTCTCCCCGCGGTCCGGCAAGTCGATGGCCGCAGCGCCACCCAGATCGCCGCGGACGAAGACTTCTGGCGCGAAATCCAGGCCGCGTTCGATATCGACCGCGGGATGATCAACCTGAACAACGGCGGCGTCGCGCCCAGCCCGCGGGTCGTGAACGCCGCGTTCCAGCGCTACCTCGCCGTCTCGAATCAGGCCCCCGCGATCACGATGTGGGGATGGATCGAGCCGGAGATCGAGGCGGTGCGCCGGCGACTGGCGGCGAACTTTGGCTGCGATCCCGAGGAGATGGCGATCACGCGCAACGCCAGTGAGGCCCTCGAGATCGTGCAGCTTGGGTTGCCGCTGCAGCGCGGGGACGAGGTCCTGACGACGACGCAGGACTACCCGCGGATGATCACCACCTGGAAACAGCGCGAGCGTCGCGACGGCATCGTCCTGAAGCAGATCACCTTCCCCGTCCCGCCGCCGTCGCAGGAGGACCTGGCGCGGCGCATCGAGGCGGCGATCACCCCGCGCACGAAGGTCATCCATTTCTGTCACATCACGAACCTTACGGGCCAGATCTTCCCCGTGAAGCAGATCTGTCAGCTGGGTCGCTCGCGCGGCATCGAGGTGATCGTGGATGGCGCGCACGCCTACGCGCACTTCCCGTTCACGCGCGATGAGCTGGACTGCGACTACTACGGCACCAGCCTGCATAAGTGGCTCACCGCGCCGATCGGTACCGGATTCCTGTACGTGCGCCGCTCGAAGATCGCCAAGATCTGGCCGATGATGGCCGCGCCGCCGGAGATGAACGAGAACATCCGCAAATTCGAAGAGATCGGGACGCATCCGGCGGCCAACCACAACGCGATCGTGGAGGCGCTCGATTTTCTGGACGGCATCGGGCCGGAGCGGAAGGCAGCCCGCTTGCGCTTTCTGCGGGATCGCTGGGCGAAGCGACTCGAGCGGGTGCCCGGCGTGAAGCTCCTGACACCCTACGATCCCGCACAGTCGTGCGGTCTCGCGTCGTTCACCCCGGCCCAGCTCGACGTGGGTAAACTCACGGCGTTCCTGTTCGACCGCCACCGCATCATCGTCACGCCGATCGCCCATCCGGAGTTCAACTGCCTGCGGATCACACCGAACGTCTACACGACGTTGGCGGAGATCGATCGCTTCAGCGACGTCATGGAAGACCTGCTGCGTAAGGGGCTGCCGACATCCTAGGAAACGCGTCGGGCGCCATTACTGCGGCAGCAGTGCCACGATGCGCAGCGGCCCACCGCTGCCTCCCTTGATCTTCATCGGCAGCGCGATCACGTAGGCACCCGTTATCGGCAGCTGGTCCAAGTTCGCGACGTTCTCGAACGCGGGGATGTTCGATGCGAACAATCGGCGATGGACCTGGTATGCCTTGGACTGGCCATAATCGATGCTCGGCGTGTCGATCCCCACGGCTTTGACTCTGCGCCGCACGAGCGCGCGGGCGGCGTCGAGGTCGAGGCCGGGGAAGTGCAGCTCCGCAACACCCCCCGCGCCGGTCTTCGTCGTGCCCAGGTAACGCGCGCGATCGGGCCAGCGGCTGCCCCACCCGGTTCGGATCAAGACAATCGCGTCGTGCGGGATGTCGCCGTGCGCCACCTCCCATGCCATGATGTCGGACTGGTGCACACGATAGTCGGCGCTCGAGTCCGCCTGTCGCCGGACATCGATGATCACTGCCTCGCCCATCAGCTGGCTGAGCGGAATCTGGTCCGTCGTGCGCCGCTTTTCGACGAAGTGGACGGGGGCGTCGAGGTGCGTCCCGCCATGTTCCGCAGCCGAGAAGTTGTTCGCGGCGTAGTAATAGCCGGCCGGCAGTCGCTGCGCCGAGACGACCGTCAGGCGAAAGGGTTGCGCCGTCGGCCAATAGATGGTGGTCGAATCGAAGTCGTACGTGAGATCCACCCACTTGCTTTCGGAGAGACGACTGGCGAGGGACGGGCTGCGGCAGGCGGTCGATAATACGAGCACCGCGACAATCGACAGACGGCGCATGTGATCTCCGGAGAGCCGAGTTGGGTTGCAAGTGTACGCTGGTTCATTAAAGTTGCCAGCCATGAAATCCATCCTTTGGGTCGTTCCGATCTGCTGCATCGCGGCCTGCGGCAGCTCCGACAAGTCGAGCCAGACCGTCAACCACGACACGCTGACTGAGCGTCAGAAGGACAGTATCCTCGCGAACTCGAAGATTCCGGGGGCTCACGCCGTTGGCAACGCCATGCGCGCCGCCGACTCGACCAACGCGCGGGTGCTACGCACCGATACGGTAGCTAGAGATACGACCGAGTTCTAATGCGTGCCGTGATCGGCGCCGTGGGGTTGGTGGCCCTCGCCTGCGGCCCGTCCAACCCCTGCTCCGGGCATCAGTTCGACCGCTTGCGGCGCTATTCCCTTCCCTACGCCGGCCGTTGGGTGGTCGCCCGCGGCGACACGCTCACGTTTCCGGATGCTCCCCAGATGAGCGATCGTTTCCGGCTCGGCAACATTTTCCTCGATACGACGACGGTGGTGGTCGGCCGGGACTGCGTGTTCCGCGGGCAGATCACGTTTCGTGCGCCGCGGGCCGACACGCTCGCCGTCAGCTGGTTCGGCCAGCCAGAGCAAGCGATTGTCAGTGGCTGGCCCGCCGACTTAGGCCCCTTCGCGGGGGTCTCATTGGCGCTCTCCGGACGCGATTCTGCCAGCGGCGCCATTCTAATCGACTCCAAGCTCGGCGTGCAGGCTCGTCCCGGCATGACGGCGCGGTTCGTCGCCGGCCGCGCGCAGCGGTTATCTTCCCACCCATGAGAGGCTTCCTCGTACGACTGCTGATCACCGCCCTGGGCCTGTGGGTCGCCGACCAGCTCCTGCCGGGCATCGTGATCACCGGCACTGGTGCGTTGATTGTCTCCGCGCTGCTGCTGGGGTTTGTGAATGCGCTCATTCGGCCGATCATATTCATCCTCACGCTGCCGCTGACCATCATGACGTTGGGGCTGTTCATTCTCATTGTGAACGGCATCTCGTTGGCGCTGGTCGCCTGGCTGGTTCCGGGCTTCCATGTCGCGGGCCTGTGGTCGGCGACGTGGGGGGCAATCATCGTCAGCCTGACAAGCTGGGTCGCGTCGCATTTCGTGGGTAGTTCGGGACGGATCGAGCGAATGCGCCGAGTGGAGGTCACAGGCCGCCGCATCGATGGATAGGGCGTTCGCGCCGCCATGATCGACGTCGAAACCCCCGCCCTGCTGCTTCATCGCGACGTGATGGAGCGCAACCTCGAGCACATGGCCAACCGCGCGAAGAAACTCGGCGTCGCGTTGCGGCCGCATATCAAGACGCACAAATGTCTCGAGTTGGGGCGTCGCCAGCAGGCGCATGGGGCGCAGGGCATCACTGTCTCCACGCTGTTCGAAGCGCAGGCCTTCGCGCGCGATGGATTCCGCGATCTGACGTGGGCCTTCCCGCTCGACCCAACGCACATCCCGCACGTGCATCGCATCGCCGAGAATGGCATCACGCTGCGCGTAATCCTCGACGATCTCGACACGGCAAAGGCGTTGGCGGGCAGCGGGTTGCACGTCTGGCTCAAAGTGGATTGCGGCTATCACCGTGCCGGGGTCGATCCCGCGTCGCGGTACGCCCTCGAGGTGGCGCGTGAGTTGGGAGCGGAGCGTGGCCTCATCTTCGACGGTATTCTCAGCCACTCAGGTCACGCTTATCGCACGCGCAACAGGGAAGAAGCGGCACAGATCGCCGAGCAGGAACGGCAGGTGATGACGTGGTTCGCGGACCTGCTACGCAAGGACGGCCTCCCCGTACGCGGGGTGAGTGTGGGCTCGACCCCCGCGATGGCGGCCGTAAAAAGCTTGACCGGCGTCACAGAAGCCCGGCCGGGCAATTACATCTTCTATGATCGAACCATGGTCCTGATCGGATGTTGCGGGCCACAGGACGTCGCGGTCTCGGTGCTGGCCACGGTCGTGTCGCACCTGCCAGGCGCGGCACATTTCGTCGTCGACGCCGGTGCGCTCTCCCTCTCGAAGGACCTAGGGCCGGCGCATCTGGGTCTGGAGACGGCGTTCGGCGAGGTGAAGGGCCATCCCGAGCTCACGGTGGCGTCCGTGTCGCAGGAGCACGGTCTGATTCGCGCCGCGGCGCCGGCGGCGATCGAAGGCAAGTTCAAGGTCGGGCAGCAAGTCGAAATCATTCCCAACCATTCCTGCCTGACCGAGGCGCATTTCGACGAGTACGTCGTGATTGAAGGAGGTCGCGTTATGGACCGCTGGCATATCGAGCGTGGCCGATGAAGCTCCAGCTCCGGCATTTTTTCATCGCGCTCTTGCCGCTGATCTTTGCGCTGGCGGGCAGTTGGGGATTCGCGTTCTCAGTAAATCACTGCGGCCGGTTGGTCGGACCGATTTTCGCCCCGAAATGCCACTGGATTCAGCTCGAGTATCAACTGAAATTCCAAACCGCGGGTACGTTACTCGGTTGCCTGCTGGCCGCCGTGTTGGGCGCATCGCTGGAGCGCCGCAGTCGACGCAAAGCCGCGGCACAAGCCGTAAACGTCAACTCAGGAGGACAGCCGTGAAATCTTTACTCACGCTGATCGTTATGATTTGTGGCACCGGAACTCTCGCCGCCCAGGATACCACTGCTCACCCCGCTCCCGCGGCTCCTCCGGCCGCAGCCCCCCAGGCCGCGGCGGTCCCGGCCAGCAATGCCAACGTAGAAGCCGTACTGGCTCGGTCGGTGGTCGATCGCGCGCCACAGGATACCGGCACGGCCTTCCCCGACAGCGTCGGCACCCTCGTGCTGTGGATGCGCGTGACGGGCGGGAACGGCCAAACGCTGCACCACGTCTGGTTCCACGGCGACGATCAGGTCGGTGATGTGTCGCTCGCTGTTGGCGGATCGCCGTGGAGAACGTGGAGCCGCAAAGCGATCCCAGCTGACGCCAAAGGAGCGTGGCACGTCGAGATTCGAGATGCGGCTGGGACAGTTCTGAAGAGAATTGATTTTACGGTTGGGCAGTAGGGCGAGACGTTGAGGGAGACGCCGAGCGGCGTCTCCCTGAGTGGCCGGTGCACCGGCCTTGAAGGGGTAGCCCTTCCTCACGCGGCCTTGGGGCCTGGCTGCTGCTGCTCGGCGAGCAGTGCCCGGGCCGCTTCGGGTTCGAGCGCTTTCGCGAACAAGAACCCCTGCCCGAGCTCGCATCCGAAGGCGATGAGGCGCTCGCGCTGCGCCGCGGTCTCGACTCCCTCCGCGATCACAATGAGGCCGAGGTGCTCCGCCAGGTCGACGATCGAGCGCACGATCTCCAGATCGGTGCGGCGCGCACCCATGCGGTGCACGAGGGTCCGGTCGACCTTGATGCCCTGCAGGGGGAAGCGCGGCAGGTAGCTCAGCGACGAGTAGCCAGAGCCGAAATCGTCCATGTGTAGCTGGATGCCAACCTCCCGCAGCCGATTCAGAAGGGCGATGGACGAGTCGAGGCTCTCCATGAGCACACTCTCAGCGACCTCGAGACTCAGCGCAGCGGGCGTGAGTCCGGCATCCTGGAGGGCCGCTCGCAAGTCGTCTACGAGGCGCGGATCCGCGAGTTGCTTCGCCGAGACGTTCACGCTGATCCGCACCGGGCCCGCGCCCGGGACTGCGTTCTGCCAGGTGCGCGCGTAGCGGCACGCCTCCCGCAGGACCCAGGTGCCGATCGACACGATGAGACCGGTCTGCTCGGCCAGCGGCAGGAATTCGTGCGGCAAGAGGACCCGCCGCTTGCCGTGGTGCCAGCGTAGCAAGGCCTCGAACGCGTACACCCGGCCGGTCTCGATCTCCACGATAGGCTGGAACACGAGCCGGAACTCTTTGCGCCCGAGTGCCTCCCGCAAATCCGCCTCCATTCCCGAACGAGCGTGTGCCCAGTTTCGCATCTCGACATCGAAGACCCGGAAGCACGCGCGCCCCCGCTCCTTGGCGCGGTACATGGCGAGGTCCGCGTCCCGAAGCATGTCCTGGGCCTGCTCATAGTCGGGCTCGCTCAGCACGACGCCGATGCTGGCGGTGGCACGCACCTCGCGCCCTTCCAAGAAGAAGGGTGCGGCCAGGCTGTCGAGGACACGCCGCGCCACCTGCTCGACTTGGGGAAGGCCCGCCACCTCTTCGAGCAGCAGTGTGAACTCGTCACCCCCGAGCCGTGCGACCACGTCGGCGGGTCGCACGCTCGACTGCAGCCGCCCGGCGATTTCCACCAGGAGGCGGTCGCCGGCGGCGTGCCCGAGGCGGTCGTTCACCACCTTGAAGTGGTCGCAGTCGACGAACAGGACACCGAACCGATAGTCAGAGTCCCGCCGCGTGCGCGCCAGCGCCTGCGACAAGCGCTCGACGAAGGAGGCGCGGTTCGGCAGATCGGTGACCGCGTCGCGCAGCGCCCCGCGCAGCAGCTGGCGCTCGGCTTGCCGGCGGTACGTGATATCCCGGGTGATCGTGGTGGCGCCAACAGGATGACCGTCTGCGTCGAGAATCGGCGAGATGCTCATCGACACCTCCACGCGCGTCCCGTCCTTTCGCATGCGCGTGGTCTCGTAATGCTCAATGTGCTCGCCGCGCCGCAGGCTCTCGAAGACGCCGGTCAGCTCGTCACGGTGGTCCGGTGGAACGATCAGCGCGATCGGCTTTCCGATGACCTCCTCGGCCGCATATCCGTAGAGGCGCGTCGCGGCTGGGTTCCATGTTGTGATCGTTCCATCAAGCGTTTTGCTGACAATGGCATCGTCCGCCGATTCCACCATGGCCTTGAAGTACGCGATGGCGGAGTCGGCCCGCTTGAGCTCCGTGACGTCTCGCGTGACGCAGCGGGCGTGCACGAGCTGCCCGTTCTCCAGCCGAGCGTTCGCACTGAGCAGCGCGTATCGGATCGATCCATTGCGGTGCCGCAGCCGCGTCTCGACATTGCGGACGCTCTCTCCCGCGCGCAGACGCCGCAGGACATCGTCAACGATTTGCGGGTCGACGTGGAACTGGCGCACGTCCCGACCGACATACTCGTCGCGTCCATAGCCCACGAGGTCCAGCTCGGCGGGGTTGGCCCGCACGATGGTGCCGTCCGGCCCGAGCCAGCACAGACCGACCGTCGCGTTCTCAAAAAAGTCCTCGAGATCGAGCGGTGCCGGGGCGCGATTGCGCACGTCTACCGCCACACCGACTACTCCCACAATCGCGCCCGCCTTGTTTCGCAGTGGCTCCACGTGCGCGTCGTAGCAGCAGCCCTCGAGCCGAATCTGGTAGGAGACCGACTCCCCCGCGAGCGCCCGCCGATGCGCATTGATCGAGTCAGCGCTCACTGTTTGCTTGGAGAACTGATCGAGGAGGGATGCGCCTACCACGCGCTCCGGCAGGATGTCCGACGTGAGGCCCGCGCCGGACCGCGCCGTGATCCGTAACTCGGCGTTGGTGGTCCAAAGAATCGCCGGAACCTGTTCGACGGTCAGGGCAAGACGCGCCAGGTTTTCTACGTCACGCGCGCCCGCCGCCTGGCGGTCGGGGTCGCCGAGCAACCCGATACACACACCCGCGAGCTCGAGTGCCATCCGTTCGCGCCCGCGCCGCTCGACACCGGGGGGAGGCGGTCGGGGCAGCTCGCGGCGGACCCGCGCGATGCACCAACGCTGTTCCTCGAGGCGGCTCGCGACCCAGCGACACGGCGGCGGGCGCGCTCCGGGCAACTCGCCCAGCGTGCGCAGCGCCGCCTCCAGCTCGCCGGCGAGAGGGGCGAGGTCCTCGGAGCTCGAAGCAAGGAGATGCAGTCGACCGCGCGCGTCGGCTTCCCACACACCCACCGCTCGCCCCCCGAGGGTGACCGCGGCCCGTCGCAGGACCTCCTGCCACAGCGGCTCTGGTCCCCGCGAGCGCGCGGGGCTCATAGAATCGCGGAAGCTGCTGGTCGTGTCGCCACAGCCGAACCCCTCGAGGGTATTCCACTTCTTACCCCGTTGGTCATCGGCCGCCAGTCAACTGTCGTAGCCCGGCTATTCAGGACTAGCTCAAACGGAGTAGGCCCGTAGACCTACAGTCGCATCTTTCCCACGAGCGCGGCGAATCGCCGCTCGTTGCGTAGCGGATCGAAAATCGGATTCACATTCACGTAGGCGAGCCAGCCCCGCCGCTCATCGAACGCCCGCTCACACCAGTCGAGCGCCTCACCGTGATTGTCGAGGCCAATGTGCAGGATCGCGAACGCCACGGGCGACACGTAGCCCTGCGCCCGCGACTGCTCGAGCTCGTGCAGCAACTCCTCGGCCTCGAGTCGCTTTCCCGAGCGTGCCAGTAACCAACCGAGCGTCGCCTTCGAGTACGCGCCGGATCCTGGCAGCGTGAGCGCTTCCCGGAGCACACGTTCCGCCTCGGCGCGCTCACCCTGGAGGGCGAGCGTGCTGCCGAACATCCGGTAGCTTTCGACCGCCATGGGGTTCATCTCGATTGCGCGCGCCAAATGCTCGCGCGCCTGCTCGAAGCGGCGGGCATAGTAGTAAACCCAACCCATCGCCCGGCGCGCCGAGACGGACGCGGGGTCCAGCTCAAGCGCGGTGTGTCCTTCCAGGAGCGCCGCATCGAAGCGACCGCGGGCCGCCAGCAGGAACGCGAACCACTGATGCGCGCTGGCGTAGCGGGGATTCAGCTCGATGGCCCGGCGGAATTCACGTTCCGCTTCATCCCACTCCCAATCGTAGATAAACAAGCTCCACGCCAGTGACGCATGCGCGCTCGGCACCGACTCGTCGAGCGCGAGCGCCTTGCGCGCGTATACCTTAGCGCGCGCGTACGCGTCCGCGACCGGAATGGCGCGGTAATCGACATCGAGCGAATACGAATCCGCCAGTCCGGCGTAGGCCGGCGCGTAGCCCGGGTCCTCCGCGATCGCCTGCTCGAAATACGTGATCGCCTCGGCGACGCCTTCCTGGGTCCGCTTGTTCCAGGCGAACCGCCCCTTGAGATAGAGCCCATACGCGCTGATGTTCTCGGTGTACCGCTTTGGGACGTGCGCGGACAAATCGGCGAACATCCTGGCGCGTAGTGTATTGACGATCGTCGCGGCGATCTCGTCCTGAATCGCGAAGACGTCCACGAGCTGGCGATCGTAGCGCTGCGACCAGAGCAGCCGGCCGTCTTCGGTCGATGTGAGCTGGGCGGTGATGCGCAGCCGATCGCCCGCACGGCGCACCGTTCCCTCGAGCACCACCGAGGTCCCCAGCAGCGCGCCCACCGCGCGGACGTCGAGCGGCTTTCCCTTCAGCGCGAACACGGACGTCCGCGAGGCGACTCTAAGCCCTGAGATCTTGGCGAGCGCGTCGATCAGCTCGTCGGTGATGCCGTCGCTCAAGTACTCGTTTTCGGGGTCAGGGCTGGCGTTGATGAAGGGCAGTACAGCGATCGACCGCGTCACGGCGGGGCTGCGCAGCAGCGCGGGCGGCGCCAGCAGCTCGGCGACGAAATCGGCGGCGCTGGCGGTCCGCTGATCGGGATCTTTCTCGAGTGCGCGCGCAACGGCCCGCTCGAGTGCCGTGGGGACCTCCGGCCGCAGGCCGCGCAGCGGCAGCGGCGCCTCGGTCACCTGCTTCGCCATGACCGCGCGGGCGCCCGCCCCGTGGAACGGGGGCTCGCCCGCGAGCATCTCGTAGACGACGCAGGCGAGGCTGTAGACGTCGCTCGCCGCACTGAGATCGTTATCCCCGCTCGCTTGCTCGGGGCTCATATACTCCGGCGTGCCCACGGCGAAGCCGACTTCGGTGACCATGTCCCGGCGTGCGTCGGCGTCGGCTTCGGGGTCACAGCACGCCCGCGCGACGCCAAAATCGGCGAGCACCGCGTGGCCATCGGCGAACAGGATGTTCTCCGGCTTCACATCGCGATGCACGAATCCCTTGCGGTGCGCGAAATCGAGGCCCGCGCCGACCTCCTGAGCGATGCGGAGTGCGTCGTTCACGGGCAGCTGCGGCGCTTCGTTGAGACGCTCACGCAGCGATCCGCCCGGAACATGCGGCTGCACGTAATAGAGCAGACCCGCAGCCTCGCCGGAGTCGATTAGGGGAACGATGTGCGGATGCGACAACTGGGCCGCGATGCCGATTTCGCGCAGGAAGCGGTCTGTGCCGAGCGCCGCCGTGATTTCGGGTCGCAAGACTTTGATCGCCACCTTGCGCCCGTGCTTCTTTTCTACCGCGAGGTATACCGTCGCCATACCCCCGCGTCCCAATTCCCTCTCGACGGTGTAGCGATCGGCGAGTGCGACGGCGATGCGTTGAGCAGGCTCCGGATGAGGCACGGAGCGAAAAGCTAAGGGCTGGCGTGTAGCGCGTGGAAGACCCAGCGCGTCAGCAGAATCCCGAGCGCGAGCAGCGCGAGCGCCAGAACCAGCACGCCAGAGATGATGAGCCAAACGAACGCCCGGTCCGCTCGCCCGGCCTGCGCGGGCGCCGCCAGATGTCGCTCAAGCAGCGCCACGTTCCGAAGATTGGCTTTCCAGACGAAGTCGAAGAAATCCCCGACTACGGGAATCGCGCCGAGCCCCGCGTCGAGCACCACATTTCCGGCCATGCGCAGCAAGGTGGCCCGCGAGGCCCCGAGGCGAAACGCTTCGATGAGAACCCATGCAGAAAGAACAGCGCCGGCGGCATCGCCGGCGCCGGGAATCAGTCCCAGGAGGGGATCGAGACCGACTCCATCCAACCAGTACGCGAGCTTGCGGAGTCGCGCGAGACTTATCGAGCCGCGACGATCGCCGCTGTGGTTCCGAGGAACTCGCGGTGCTTCAGCGGAATCGCTTCGTCGTAATGATGATGACGCCATTGGCGCCGCGTGAGCCGTAGACGGCCGTGGCGCCCGCATCCTTCAGGATGTCGATCCGGGCGACGTCGTGTGGCGCGATGCCGGCGAGCGCGCTGCGGAGGGACCCCGCAGGAACCGTGATGTCGTCGATCACGAGGAGCGGCTCGTCGTCCCCACCGCGCTGGCGCAGCGTCCTGAAGCCGCGAATCCGCAGCGTGAAGCCGCCCCCCTGCGGGATGACCTCCAGTCCGGGGATGTGGCCCTGGAGCATGGTCTCGACGCGCGCGATGCGCGCGTCGGCCTCGGTCGGGATGTAGGACGACACCGCGCCCGTGATCTCGCGCCGTGACTGGGTGCCGTAGCCCACCGAGACGACGTCGTCTTCAGGCGTGGGGCGGGTTGCCTCGGCCGATTTCCGCCCCGTTCCGGCGCACGCCACCGCTGCGACCGCCAGGCCGCATAGCATTGCTCGCCACATGTCTCCCTCCTACGGGCGCAGCTAGGGCGTGTGTCAGGTGCCGCACGGACGCACCAAGATAATAGATAATGAAGGAATCATGGCAGGATGCTCGCGACGACTTTTGTCGTCCACTCGCCGTGATTGTTCTTGTATGTCCCGCGCATCCACACGAGCGCCGTCCGCGGGTCGGGCCACTTCGGCACGATCGGCCGCAGGTTATCCGCGTCGGAGTTCGCGGTAATCGGCTCCCACTGCCACGTCCCGCCGAAGTCCGCGGTCGTGCCTCGGTACAGCTCGCGGTGGCGTTGGCCATCGGCGCGGCTGACGAGCGGCGCGCCCGTGACGGGGTCCGCGTCGGTCGAGATGTAGACCACGTTCGGATTCTTGGGGTCGAGGGCGGCGAGTCCGGTGTAGTCGTCTTCCCCGGCGTACAGCCGCCTGCCGGCGTAGGCGATCTCGTGCACCTGCCACGCCGATCCGTCCCAGCGCGCGTAATCGAACCGGTGGTCGAAGCCTCCCTGGCCGCGCGGCAGGCCGCGGCCGTCTTTCTGAACGGTGAACACCACGTACGGCCGCTGAGCCGTATCCAGCTCGAGGTCGCACATCCAGGCCACGTTGTCGGGATCGCCCTGAAACACCTTGGTCAGGTCCCACGCGTTCAAGTCCGTCTCCGTCGTCTCGCTCAGCCTGCCACGGCGGGTTCCGTCGGACAGGTAGATGGCACCGTCGCGGATGAACGCGTGATACAGGCTGTTGTCGTAATTGCGCGGATGGTTTTCCGTCATCACAAAGTGAATCGTGGCCACCCCGTCGAAGGCGTACTTGAGATACGGGGTGTACCCGCCGCTCGTCCCGTGAGCCAGCCGGCCGCCGTAATGCCAGGTGCGGCCGGTGTCGTCGGAGTACATGTAGTTCGGCTCGAGGCCCACGCCGCGGAAGAAGTTCACGATGCGGCCCGAGGCCAGCCGGAACAGATTCGAGTACGTGACGTTGTCGCCGCGCAACGGCTGCGCGGCGCTTCCCGGCGTATCGAAGGTCATGGCCGGTCCCCACCGCAGGGGATTGCGGGGCTCGGAGAGCCGGTAATAGATGCGCCGCTCCACTCCGTGTTGCGTATACATCGCGAGGTAGCGGCCGTCCGGGAGCGCGAGGAACGCGGGGCTCGCGTGGTCGTCCTGCTGCAAGTGGCGATGCAGCACCGTATGCCGCGCAATACCCGACGCGAGGTCGTAGACCGATACCTCCACGTTGCCCCAGTCGAGATCACGATCGTTGCGATAGTCCCCCACGGCGCGCACCGATCCGACGATGAGTTTGTCGTCGTCCACGATGGCCCGCTCGTCCATGAACCAGGACCACGCACCGTTGTCGTTCAACTCGATCAACGGACCGGCTACGTAATTGACCGGGAGGTCGCTCCCACCCGCGGCGCACACGACCAGCAGACAAGCAATCGTCAGACGCATGCGAGAAACCGCTCCTTGATCAAGGGGAGCAGCGTATCGAGCGGCGTATTCCACACCGCCTCATTCATGATCTCGACCTCGATCGGCCCCGCCGCGTAGCCCGCTTGCTCGACGGCTGCGCGGAGGGCGCGCAGCTCGATGACGCCGTCGCCCATCACGCCTCGATTCATCAGCACGTTGTG
>DASWCE010000126.1:0-32829 GCA_036390255.1 Gemmatimonadales bacterium
GATCGTTTTGCCCTTCGGGCCGATGAGATCGCCGATCTTGTCGGGACGGATCTGGATGGTGATGATGCGCGGCGCGTACTTCGAGAGCTGCGAGCGTGGATGCGGCATCGCCTGCTGCATGATGTCGAGGATGTGCACCCGTGCCTTGCGCGCCTTCTCCAGCGCCTGGCTGATGACACTCCAATCCAGCCGCTCGACCTTGATGTCCATCTGGATCGAGGTGACGCCGTCGCGGGTGCCGGCAACCTTGAAGTCCATGTCGCCGAGATGATCTTCGGTTCCGAGGATGTCGGTGAGGATGGCGGTGCGTCCGCCTTCGGTAATCAGACCCATCGCGACACCCGCGCAGGCCGATTTCACCGGGACTCCCGCATCCATCAAAGCCAGAGAGCCGCTGCACACCGTGGCCATCGAGGACGAGCCGTTGGATTCGAGGATTTCGGAGACGATGCGGATGGTATACGGGAACTGCTCGTACGGCGGCAGCACCGCCTGTAATGCCCGCTCGGCGAGTGCTCCGTGACCGATCTCGCGGCGTGACGTGCCGCGCACCGGCTTCACTTCCCCCGTCGAGAACGGCGGGAAGTTGTAGTGTAGCATGAACGACTTCGTCGTCTCCTGCGCCACATCGATCGAGTCGATGCGCTGCTCGTCGTCCGTCGTGCCCAGCGTCACCGTCGCGAGCGCCTGCGTCTGCCCGCGGGTGAACAGCGCCGAGCCGTGCGCGCGCGGCAGCCAGCCCACCTCGCAGGTGATCGGCCGTACCGTATCCAGATCGCGCCCATCGACGCGCTCGCCCGCCGTCAGCACGCGCTCGCGCATCGTATTGTATTCGATCCCTTCGATGACTTCCACGATCTCACGCAGCTTGTCGGGGAACTCCTCAGCGAGCTGCTCGATAATCGTGGATTTGATGGCGCTGAGTGCCTGCGTGCGCTCGGCCTTCACCGCGAGCGTCAGCGCTTCTTCGACTCGGGATTCCGCCAGCGCCTTCACGCGCGCCACGAGCTCCGGGGGTGGCTCAGCCTTGGTCCATTCCATCTTGGGCTGCTGCACCGCCTCGACCACCTGATCGGCGACCTCGAGCAGCTCCTTGATTCCCTTGTGGGCAACTTCGAGCCCCTTGATGATCTCCGCCTCCGTCAACTCCAGCGCGCCGCCCTCGACCATCACGATCGATTCTCGCGAGCCCGAAACGGTCAGATCGACATCGGAGAACTCGAGCTGCTGGAACGTCGGATTCAGGATCCAGGCGCCTTCGACGCGCCCGACCCGCACTGCCGCGATCGGTCCGTTCCATGGCACCTTCGACAGCGAGAGCGCGGTCGAAGCGGCCACGACGCCCAGCACATCGGCGTCGTTCTCCTGGTCGGCCGAGAGCACGTAGACGAAGACCTGCACTTCGTTCTTGAAGCCTTCGGGAAAGAGCGGCCGCACGCCGCGGTCGATGACGCGCGCCGACGTGACTTCTTCGTCGGAGGGCCGGCCTTCGCGCTTCAAAAAGCCGCCGGGGATCTTTCCGGCGGCGTAGGCCTTCTCGCGGTATTCGACGGTCAGGGGGAAATACGGCAGGTTTGCAACGTTGTCGGAGACGGTCACGGCGGCCAGCACGACCGTTTCGCCGAACTGCACGAGACACGACCCTGCCGCCTGCTTGGCCAGCCGCCCCGATTCGATTTTCAGGGTCCGGCCGGCGAAATTTGTTTCTACACGCTTCACTGCATTACCTGTCTAGAGCACTGGAAAACACGCCGAGCGCCCCGGTGCTCTTCCCGGGGCGCCCAGCACGACGCCTTGCACGGCTTAATGTCGGAGACCGAGCTCGTCGATGAGCTGCCGGTACTTCGCGAGATCGGTGCGCTTCAAGTACTCCAGCAGGCGGCGCCGGCGGCTGACCATCCGCAGCAGGCCCCGTTGCCCGTGGAAGTCCTTCGCGTGAACCCGGAAGTGCTCGGTGAGGCTGTTGATCCGCTCGGTGAGCAGCGCCACCTGGACCCGGCTCGAACCGGTGTCCCGGTCGTGCAGCCCGTGTTTCCTGACCGGCGTCGTCTTATCGTACATCGTCCCTGTTCCCTAATCGTTGGAAGCGCCGTAGGTTAACCGACTTGCACCCCTTTGTAAAGTGAGTCACGCCGCTACCGACCTCGTCGGCCAAACACTTGGCCCCTATACCCTGGAGCGGCTCCTGGGCCAAGGGGGCTTTGCTTGGGCGTTCGTCGGCCGGGCGCCCGATGGGACTCCGGTCGCGATCAAGGTCCTCAAGCCCCGCTACGCGGGCGATGCCCAGTTCGAGAGCCGGTTTCGCAACGAGAGCGAGACGGCGGCAAAGCTCGAGCACCCTAACATCATCCGCATTCGCTCCGTCGCGAAGACGGGCGAGCACGTCTACTTCGCGATGGACCTCTGTGCCGACAGTCTGGGGGCGCGGATCGCGCGCGAGGGACCGCTGCCCGAGGAGGATATCCTCCGGCTCGCGCGCGACATCGCGGCGGCGCTTGAGTTCGCGCACCAGCAAGGTGTCATTCATCGCGACTTGAAGCCCGACAACGTGCTGATTCGCTCCGATGGCGCGGCGGTGCTGACCGACTTCGGCATTGCGCGGGCGGTCTCCGGCTACGTCGCTTCCACCGGAGTGAACATGACGATCGGGACCCCGCACTACCTGTCGCCTGAACAGGCTCAGGGGCGGCCTCTCGACCAGCGGTTGGACTTCTACGCACTCGGGATCACGCTCTACAAGGCCGCGACCGGCGAGGTGCCGTTCAGCTCGAACGACTGGTTCGAGTTGGCGCGCATGCACGTGGAGGATCCGCCGCCGTCGCTCCGTCGCAAGCGCACCGAACTGTCGAAGCGGTTCGAGCGGGTGGTGATGAAATGTCTGGCGAAGCATCCCGACGACCGCTACGCCAACGCCGCCGAGCTGCGCGCGGATCTGGACGAAGTCCAGCAGAAACTCAGGCCGACAGCCACAATGGGCACGGCGCCGTTGGGAACGACACAGCGGGAGGCGCTGCGCGATCCGCAGTCCGGCCGGCCGACGTGGCTGGTCCTTGCGGGCGTGGCTGTGGGACTGCTGCTGCTGATTGGATTGGTGGTAAGGCTTATGCGCTGAAGACTCGACGGATGACTCGTACAATCCTGGTGAACAACCCGGGAGGGGGGACGGGTGACGCGGAAAGGGTAACTACCGCTGCTACCGCCTGCCTAAGCTCGGCCTCGAGTCGCTTTGGAAATGGCCGCTCCGCAAGGCGCACGGAAAACCCTGGTTTGTCCGAAGCCGCAGAGAGTTCCACGATCCCCGGATGCGCGCGATCAATCACATCAATGACCGGCTTCAACCCGTCCCGCTTCCCCCGTCCCCCATCCCCGTAGTAAGCAGCCGCCACCACGCCCACCAGCTGCTGCGTAGTTATCCGTTCGGCAGCGTAGTCGGCCAGCGCGTCGTTAACGGAAGAGTCGGAGGACATCGTTGCTCAAGGCCACGACCATGATCGCGAGTACGACGAGCATGCCGAGCTGGGTGAGTCGCAGCCGCAGCTGCGGTGAGAGTGGCCGGCGGCGAATGCCCTCGGCGATGAGGAACATCGCGTGCCCGCCGTCCAGCACCGGGATCGGCAGCAAGTTCAGTACCGCGAGACTGATGGAGAAGAACGCGAGGAAGCTCAGGAATTGTACGAGGCCAAGGCGCGCAGCCTGGCCCGAGACCTGGGCGATCGTGATGACCCCTCCCACGTCCCGGACCGACGCGCGGCCCAACACCAAGCGTCTGACGCTCTCGACCATCACACCAACCGTGCTCGCGGTCTGCTTCGCGCCGTCTACAAACGCCTGGCCGACCGATATGCGCCGATTGACCACAAAGCCTCCCTCGGCGCCGATGTAGCCAAACGTCTTGGGTCGCGGCGACAGACTATCCGGCTCGGTTTCGGTACGTGGGGTGACACTGAGCTGTAGCAGGGAATCCCCGCGCATCACGCTGAGCGCGATGGGCCGCTCCGGATTCAACCACAGTCTGTGGATCAGATCGCTCCACGACCGGACGGTGTCGGCCCCGGCGCGCACGACCAAATCGCCAGGTTGCAGGCCCGCGCGTTTCGCCGGCTCACCCGGCAGCACCTTCCCAATCCGCGCCGGCATGAGCGGCTCCAGACCCCAGCGGGCGAGCGCGAGCCGCTCGTTGTCGTCGCGGGGCTGTGTGAACTGAATCGTGCCCTTCCCCGCCAGCTGCAGGAGCACCGTGCCGGTATCCCTGAGCAGATGCGTCTGCACATCCTCCCACGTTCGAACGGTATCGCCGTTGATCGTGGTGATGCGGTCACCGCGTTGTAGCGTGGCGAGCGCTTTCGCTCCCTGAGGCAGCCGGCTGACAAGCACGGTGTCGATCTGGGTCGTGGGCCGGGTGGGATTGCCTACCGCAATGCCGAGGCCCGTGTAGATCACAAACGCGAGAATCACGTTCATCGTGACACCCGCCAAGATCACCGCCATCCGTGCCCACAGCGGCTTCTTGTCGAACGCGCGCGCCGGATCGATCGGCACGCTGGCTTTGCCACCTTCGAGCTCGCCCGCCATTCCTTCTTCTTCGAGGCCCGCCATTTTCACGTACCCGCCGAGCGGGATCCACGAGATCCAGTATTCCGTCTCGCCCCGGCGCCAGGCGATCAGGGGCTGGCCAAATCCTAGCGAAAACCGCAGCACCTGAATGCCCACCGCTTTGGCGACGATGAAATGGCCGAATTCGTGCACCGAGATCAGCACACCCAGTACAACGATGAGCGACGCGATGGTCAGGAGCACGCGGCCTCCCGCGCCACCTGCCGCGCCTCGGCGTCCGCGGCGAGCACCGCTTCGAGAGAAGTGGCGTCGCCGCGCTGCGGCGTCTGTTTCGTCACGCGCTCGATGATCTCCGCAATGCGCCCGAAGGGGATGCGCTCTTCGAGAAAGAGCTGCACCGCAACCTCGTTCGCCGCGTTGAAGCGCGCCGGTGCCGTCCCGCCGAGCCGCGCCGCCTCGCGGCCAATCACGTACGACGGGAAGCGCTCTGGCTGTAGGGGCTCGAATGTCAGCGTGCCGGCGGCGACGGGATCAAAGCGGCGCACGCCCTCATCCGGTACACGATCGGGGTAGGTCAAGGCATACAGAATCGGCAGCTCCATCGTCGGAAAGCCCACCTGAGCCAGCACCGAACCGTCTACGAACTCCACAAAACCGTGAATGACCGACTGCGGATGTATGACGACGTCCACCTTCTGGTACGGCACGTCGAACAGGAAGTGCGCTTCGATGACCTCGAGCGCCTTGTTCACGAGCGTCGCCGAATCGACCGTGATCTTCTTGCCCATGGTCCAGGTCGGATGCTTCAGTGCCTCGGCGACCGTCGCACGGGAGACGCGCTCCGGCCCCCACGTGCGGAACGGACCACCCGACGCCGTGAGAATGAGGCGCGCCAGCTCGGCCGGCTGCCGGCCCGCCACGCACTGCAGCACGGCGCTATGCTCGGAATCCACCGGCACGATTTCACCGCCGCCCTCGCGAGCCGCCTGCGCGACCAGCTCCCCTGCCATCACGAGCGTTTCCTTGTTCGCGAGCGCGACCCGCTTCCCAGCGCGCAAGGCGGCGAGCGTCGCCTCGAGCCCGGCGGCACCCACAATGCCATTCACGACGATTTTTACGTCGGGGTGCGTCGCAGCTTCGACGAGGCAGGCAGTACCCTTCCCCCGTCCCTCGTCCCCCTTTCCCACACCATTCACGAGTCCGACGAACGCCGGCTTCCACTCCGCGGCCTGCTGGGTGAGCAGATCCGTGTTCGAATGGCCCGTGATCGCCACGACGCGAAAGCGATCCCGCTGGCGCGACAGCACCTGGAGCGTGGATCGGCCGATCGACCCCGTCGAGCCCAGCACCGCGACGCCGACGCTCATATCATCCCGAACATGCGATACAATCCTGCCGCCGTAGGGATCACGAAGTACAGTGAGTCGAGTCGATCGAGCACGCCGCCGTGGCCCGGAATGAGGGACGAAGAATCCTTAAGGCCCGCTTCGCGCTTGAACAGCGATTCCGCGATGTCGCCGATCTGCCCGACAATGGAGACGGCGAGACCAAACAGCAACAGCTGTCCCGCGCTGAAGCTCCAGCCTTCCCGGTTCAGCACGAATTCGCCGAGCGCGAGCGCGGTGATCACGCCACCGAGCGTACCACCGACCGCACCGGCTTGCGTCTTCTTGGGAGACAGGACGGGAGCGAGTTTCGGTCCTCCGACGGCCGTGCCTACCACCATCGCAGCCGTGTCGCAGATCCAGGTGATGACGAGCGGGAACAGCGTCAGGAGGACATATGCCACGGGCCGGATGGCGGCGTCGCTGCCGTGCCGGATCGCGATCAGAAAAGCCAGCATCCCCGACGCGTAGACGCAACCGAACAGCGTGATCGAAACGCTCGTCAGCGGCCGGCCGGTCGGTCCGCGCCGTGCCATCGCGATCACCAGTGCGAGCATAAGCCAGATAGCGCCCAGGTAGAGCGCGAAGCCTTTCGCCCAGTAGACGAGGAGCGGAGTCGCCGCGGCCGCGAGCCAGCCGGTGCGCTCGAGTGCCTCGATGCCCTGGCGGCGTCCGAAGTCGTAAACCTCGCGCGCACCCAGCACGCCCAGCAGCGCCAGCGTCGCCGCCAGCGTCCAGCCGCCCAGCCAGATGATGCCGATCACGAGCGGAATGGCGACCGCGGAGACGGCGATACGCTGCACCAGGTTTTGCGAGGGCATCAGGACGCGGTGACTTTGCCGAACCGCCGATCGCGCCGTTGATAATCGAGAATGGCGTCGCGCAGCGTGCGGCGGTTGAAGTCGGGCCACAACACCGGCGTGATGTAGAGCTCGGTGTACGCGAGTTGCCAGAGGAGGAAGTTCGACAGACGCTGCTCGCCGGAGGTCCGAATCAACAGGTCCGGATCACCCCAGGGCGCGGTATACAGCTTGGACCGGATCGCCTCTTCGTCGATGTCTTCCAGCTTCTTGGTGCCCTTCAGCACTTCTTCCGCGAGCAGTCGCGCCGCCCGCGCGATCTCGCCGCGCGACGAGTACGAGATGCAGAGGTTGAGAGACAGTTTGTCGCCACCCACGGTCTCACGCTCGACGCGCTCGACCGCGGCGCGCCCGCCCGGGGTCAGTCGGCTCCGGTCGCCGAGCACATGCACCCGCACGCCTTGCCCCCGCAGCTCGGCAGCTTCTTTGGCGATATACTCCTCGAGCAGATCCATCAGCGCGGAGATCTCGGGCGCCGGGCGGTTCCAGTTTTCGTCCGAGAACGCGAAGAGCGTCAGGACCTCGACCCCTTCCGCGATCGCCCCTTCGACGGCTTCCCGGACGGCTTTCATTCCCGCGCGATGGCCGAACGGCCGCGGCAGCCGGCGTTCGTTCGCCCAGCGGCCGTTGCCGTCCATGATGATCGCGACGTGGCGCGGTATCGGTCCTGGCAACATCAGACTTCCATGATCTCCGCTTCTTTGGCCTTGACGGCGGCGTCGACCGCCTTGAGATGGTCGTCGTGCGCCTTCTGCACTTCTTTCTCGGAGTGCTTCTGATCGTCCGACGAGACGTGCTCTGTCTTCTTGATCTTGTTCATCGTCTCGGTGCGCGCGTGCCGGATGGCGACCCGACCCTCTTCGGCGAACTTGTGCACGACTTTGACGAGCTCCTTGCGCCGCTCCTCGGTCAAGGGCGGCAGCGGGATGCGAATGATGTTGCCGTCGTTCGACGGCGTGAGTCCCAGATCGGACGCCAGAATGCCCTTCTCCACGGCCTTCATCAGACTCTTATCCCACGGCTGGACCGTCAGCAGCTTCGGCTCCGGCGTGGCGACGCTCGCCACCTGCGTGAGCGGCATCTCGTTGCCGTAGGCTTCGACCCGCACGAGATCGAGCAACGCCGTCGTCGCCTTCCCGGTGCGGACCGTGGAGAATTCGCGCTTCACCGCCTCGACCGCTTTGTCCATGAGCTGCTTCGCGTGCTTGACGTGATCGTTCAGCGTGGGGGTCATTGGACGATCGTGCCGACGCGCTCACCGGCCAGAACCCTCGCCGTCGCGCCGGGCTGGTTGATGTTGAACACCACGATGGGGAGCTTGTTCTCTTTGCACAACCCGAAGGCGTTGGCGTCCATCACGGCGTAGCCATTCACCAGCGCTTCCTGGAACGTCAGGGTCGGCAAGAACTTCGCGGAAGGTTCTTTCTTGGGATCCGCGGTATAGATCCCGTCCACGTTGGTCGCCTTGAGAATCACCTGCGCCTCAATCTCGAGCGCGCGCAACACCGCGGCGGTGTCGGTGGAGAAGTAGGGATTGCCGGTCCCGCCGGCGAAAATCACCATCCGCCCCTTATCGAGATGGCGCACCGCGCGCCGGCGGATGTAGGGCTCCGCCAGCTCCTCCATCCGGATCGCCGTCATGACGCGCGTGTCCACGCCCTTCTTCTCGAGAATGTCTTGCAGCGCGAGCGCGTTGATGACGGTGGCAAGCATCCCCATGTAATCCGCGGAGACGCGATCCATGCCTTGGTCGCTCGCCGCCGTGCCGCGGAGGATGTTGCCGCCACCGATCACGAGACCGAGCTGCACGCCGGTCGCGGCGACGGATTTCAGCTCATCGGCCAGGCGCTCGATGACGGCGAAATCGATGCCGGAAGCTCGCCCACCCGCAAACGCCTCTCCGGATAATTTGAGAAGCGCACGCGTGAAGGCGAGCTGCTTTGGCACTCAGTTGCCTCCGAGCTCGAAGCGCACAAACCGCCGCACCTCGACCTTCTCACCGGTCTTGCCGGACAATTCTTTCACCAGATCGCCGACGGTCCGCTTGTCGTCCTTCACGAATTTCTGCTCGAGCAGGACGTTGTCTTCGTAGAACTTCTTCATCATGCCGTCCACGATCTTGGCGCGGATGTTCTCGGGCTTCTTTTGCTCGGCGACCTGTGCCTCATAGACCTGGCGTTCGCGCCGGACCAGGTCGGCCGGCAGGTCCTCGATGCGGACCGCCAGCGGCTTCGTGGCCGCGACGTGCACCGCGATTTCCTTGGCCAGCGCCTTGAAGTCGTCCGTGCGCGCCACGAAATCCGTCTCGCTGTTCAGCTCGACGAGTACGGCCACGGAACCATCATGGTGAACGTAGGATCCGATCCACCCTTCCGACGCTTCGCGCCCTGCGCGCTTCTCGGCTTTGGCTGCACCCTTCTTGCGCAGAATGTCGACGGCCTTATCGAGATCACCGCCGCATTCCTGCAGCGCGCTCTTGCAGTCCATCATGCCCGCACCGGTCCGAGCGCGGAGCTCGGCCACGAGTTTCGTCGGAATCTCTTTCACAGAAGTCATTGCGTCCTCTCCCTTTCCCTTCCTCATAAAAACGCCGCCCTCGCGCCGTGAAGCCCGGGGGCGGCGGTCGGTGTGTTCATCCAGCTCGAGTTGTTACGCCTTCTCCCCGCTGACGGGTTCCGCGGACGCCGGCGCCTCTTCCGTTTTCAGGCGGGCCGCGATCGCTTCGGGCTTCGGGCGCCGCTTCCGCCGCGCCGGCCGCTTCTTGCGATCACCCTCCACATCGGCCTCACCCGTCTCGGTCGAGTACGTCGTGCCTTCTCCTTCTTCGCCCGTCGCGGACTCACGCAGGGGCATCTGCCGCCGGGCTTCAGCGATCACATCCGAGATCGCGCCCGTGATCAAGGAGACCGCGCGAATCGCGTCGTCGTTTCCTGGAATCGGAACGGTGATCAGGTCGGGATCGGCATTCGTATCTACGATCGCGACCACCGGAATCCCGAGCTTGTTCGCCTCGGCGACGGCGATCCGTTCCTTCTTGGCGTCCACCACGAACAGCGCGCCCGGCAGCCGGCCCAGGTTCTTGATGCCCGCGAGATTCTTGTCCAGCTTGCCGCGTTCGCGGTCGAAGAGCAGCTGCTCCTTCTTCGTGTAATTCGTGAAGTCGCCATCCGCCGCACCCTGTTCCAGATCCTTGAGCCGCTTGATCTGCTTCTTGATCGTCTGGAAGTTCGTCAGCGTGCCGCCGAGCCAGCGCTCCGTCACATAGAACGCGCTGCAGCGCTTTGCTTCCGCCTCCAGGATCCCCTTGAGCTGCTTCTTGGTGCAGACGAACAACACGCCCTCACCCTTCAGGACGACGTTGCGCAGCAGCTCTTGCGCGGCGTCGAGCTGGCGCATCGTCTTTTGCAGATCGATGATGTAGATGCCGGAGCGTTCGGCGAAGATGAACCGCCGCATCTTCGGATTCCAGCGGCGAGTCTGGTGGCCGAAATGCACACCTGCTTCCAACAGTTCCTGCAACTGAGGCTGAGGCATTTACTCCCTTTCCTGGGTTGTTTCCGCCGCCGCTCTCATCTCTCACCCAACCCCGGAGGGACCCAGGGTGAGATCAAGCGGCGTGAGTATTTGAACGCTTACCGCTTGCTGAACTGGAACCGCTTCCGCGCACCCGCGCGGCCCGGCTTCTTCCGCTCCACGGCGCGTGGATCGCGCGTCAGGAGTCCTTGCTCTCGGAGTTTCTTGCGATGGCGATCGTCCGCCAGCACCAAGGCACGCGCAATGCCCAACCGCAGCGCGCCCGCCTGCCCCGTCAAGCCGCCGCCCACGACGCGCGCCTTCACGTCGAATGCGCCGAGCGTGTCGGTGGCGGTGAACGGCTGCTGAATGTGCGAGACCAGCGAGGGCCGGGGGAAATAGTCACCCAGCGTCCGCCCGTTGACGCTCCACTTTCCCGAACCGGGGGTCAAATACACGCGCGCGATCCCAAGCTTCCGGCGGCCGATCGCGTGCCAGCGCAGCTCCGGGGGGGGGACCGCGGTCATTTGGCCTCCACGAGCGGCGCGGGCTGCTGCGCCGCATGCGGATGCTCCGGACCGGCGTACACCTTCAGCATCTGTTTGACGTGCTGCCGCGACAGCGTGGTCTTGGGCAGCATCCCCCAGACGGCCTTCTCGATCACGCGCTCGGGATGCTTGCTGATCACCTTACTCACCGGCGTAAACCGTTCGTGGCCCATGTACCCCGTGTGCCGGAAATACCGCTTCTGCTCGGTCTTGCGGCCCGTCAACTGCACTTTCTCGGCGTTGATGACCACGACGAAATCACCGCCATTGACGTGCGGCGTGAAATTCGGCTTATGCTTCCCGCGCAGGATCTGCGCGATGCGGCTCGCCAGCCGACCGAGCGGCTTGTCAGCCGCGTCAACCAGCCACCAGCGACGCTCGATGTCCTGCGGCTTCAACGTGTACGTCTTCATGCCCCTCGTATCCTCTGAGCTCTGGAATTTGGCAGACGCGAACTCTAACCGGGCCGTAAGGCTCTGTCAACCTGAGGGTTGCGTGGGTTCGGCCGAGAGCGTGACGAGCGGCGCCCCCTTTTCCACGCGGTCGCCGGCCTTCACATGAATCTGTGTGACGATGCCGCGGTGAGTCGCACGCAACTCATTCTCCATCTTCATGGCCTCGACGACGACCAGGCCCTCGCCAACTTCCACCACCGTGCCTTGGCTCACCTCGACTCGCACGACGAGTCCCGGCATCGGAGCTTTCACGACTCCGCCTGCCACCAGCTTGCGTCCCTGCCCCGTCAGAGCCTCGATCTGCTTCGACCGGTCGTCCTGTACCTCGACTTCGATGCGCTCGCCAACGGCACCGAGAGCCCACCGACCGGCGTCGAGCTGCTGGCAGGCCACGGTCCAGGACTCTTTGCCGAGCAACACGTGCAGCAGAGGTGTCCCGGGGATCGCAGCAGCATGCGCTTCGAGGCGATCGCCATCGATCGTCACCGAGCCGCCGTCGACATCGATGACGTAAGTGCGTTGACGCAGGGTGACGTGGTACTTCATCGTCCTCGATTCAGGCAGCCTCCAAGACCGCGACCGTTTCCACATGCGCCGTCTGTGGAAACAGATCGAAGGCTCGCACCGCCTTGACGATGTAGTTGACGTTCAGCCGGTGCAGGTCGCGCGCAAGCGTCGCGGGGTCGCCGGAGATGTACACGAGCTTGGCCACCGGCTCAGACGTGAGTCGCAGCGAGACGTCCCAATGCAATCCGGCGGGCGGTGGATTGACGACGACCGCATGCGGCGCCGGCAGGCTCGCCAACACATCCTCGGCACGCGCGGCGATGAACCGCGCGGCTGGTAGGCGACTGCGTCCCCAGGCCACGGCTTTCTCATCCGCGTCGACACTCACGACGCCGGCGCCCCCCTCGACCAGCAACGCCGCCGTGTCGCCGACCCCCCCGTACAGATCCCACACCATCTGGCCGCGTACATCTCCCAGCTGCTCGACGGCCCAGCGGCGCGCCAGCATCCCCATGCCCGGATTCACGTGCTCGAACGCGGTCGCCGGAAATCCGGTCGCGGGTCCGGCCATTACCCTCGCGGCACCATCCACGGGCTGCCACCAGCAGACTAACTCGTAGTCCACTTGCATCGCGTCACGCAGCGCTTCGGCGCGGAGCCACGGCTCACCCGCGGATTCGGCGATGATGTGACGCCGCTGCTCGCGATCGAGCCGTAGCGTGAGGCGCGTCAGCGACGGCGGCAGGAGGGTGAGATGACTCCGCAGCTCGCGCCACAACGCCATGAGACGGAAATCGGTGATGTGACAGTCGGCGAGCGGGAAGACAAAGTTGGATCGGTCGTAGGGGTGCAGACCGATCGCCTGGGCCTTCGCCGCCAACGAGACCTTTGCCCGATACCGCCATTCATCCAGTGCTTCGACGATTTCTGGGTCGCCGATCTTGAGTTTGCCGATCCGTCGCAGCGTGTCGCCAACGATCGCGCGCTTGGCCTGCAGTTGCCCGTCGTACGCGAGGTGCTGCAGTTGGCAGCCGCCGCAGTGGTCGTGGACGTAATGTGGACAGGGCGGGGCCACTCTCCCTGGCCCCGCCTCCACGATTTCTCCCAGTTCCGCGCGTGCGAAGTTGCGGTGTTTCTCCAACGATCCTTCACGGAGTCGGATGCGATCGCCCGGCACGGTACGAGGAATAAAGACCGCGCGGCCATCGTTGAGCCGTGCTACGCCGTCACCACCCACCGCGATACCGGTAATGGTCACGAGTTCGTTCACTCCAGGCCGTCCCGAAGTGCTTCTCGCCGCGCCGTGTCGATCCAGCTTCCCACCTGCGGCGTTCGGGCAGTCAAGAGGCCCTGCGGCGGTCGCTCCCGGCGCGCATCGGCGACCATCGCTGCCGCGACCGCCAACGCGCGCTCCAACCCCGGTCGCGGCGGTGCCGCAAGGACACGCGCCCCGGCGCGCTCCAGATACTTGATGTCAATCTCGCCTTTGAGAAACTCGGGATCGTCCATCACGCGCAGATGAAACGGCTGGCTCGTCGGCAGCCCCACAATCACCAGCTCGCTCAACGCACGTCGCATGCGCTGGATCGCGGATTCACGGGTCTCGCCCCATGCAATGAGCTTGGCGAGGAGCGGATCGTAAAACAGGGTCACGTCGTTGCCCGCTTCTACGCCGGCATCCCAGCGAATGCCCGGGCCGCTCGGCACGCGGAGATACTGCAGCACCCCCGTCGCCGGGAGGAAATTGTTGAACGGATCCTCGGCGGTGATACGACACTCGATCGCAGCCCCTCGCGGATGCAATTGGCCGCCGGGACCGGCTGCGCCGTGGACGCGCATGGGCTGCCGGTCGGCGATGCGCAGCTGCTCTCGCACGAGATCGACACCGTAGACGAGCTCGGTGACGGGATGCTCGACCTGAATCCGCGTGTTCATCTCGAGGAAATAGAACTCACCCGTCTGCGTGAGCAGGAACTCGATCGTCCCGGCGCTCACGTACCCGACGGCGCCGGCAGCCGCCGTGGCAGCCTCCGATAGCCGGCGCCGCAGCGCCGGCGACACCACCACCGACGGTGATTCTTCGATCAGCTTTTGGTGGCGGCGCTGGATACTGCACTCCCGCTCGCCGAGCGCGACGACGCGGCCACGATGGTCGGCGAGGATCTGGACCTCGATGTGCCGGGGTCGTTCGAGATACTTCTCCACGTACATACTGCCATCACCGAAGGCCTTCTGAGCCTCGCGCCGCGCCGCCTGGAAGGCGCTCTCGACCTCCGCGTCGCCGGCGACGAGCCGCATTCCTTTGCCGCCGCCGCCCGCGGCCGCTTTCAGTAGCACGGGATAGCCGAGGCGCTTCGCCTCTTTCCGCGCGTCGATCGGATCGCGCAGCAGCGTCGTCGTTCCGGGGACGACCGGTAGTCCGGCCGCCAGCATTCTGCGGCGTGCTTCGGTCTTGTCGCCCATCGCCCGGATGGCCGAGGCTGGCGGGCCGACGAAGACCAGGCTCGCCTCGGTGCATGCGTCGGCGAATGCCGCGCGCTCCGACAGAAAACCGTACCCGGGGTGGACCGCCTGGCAGCCCGTCTCCCGTGCCGCCGCGATCAGTTTGCGAATGTCGAGATAGGATTCCGCAGACGGCGCGGGGCCGAGCAGTACGGCGGCGTCGGCCTGACGGACGTGGGGTGCGAGGCGATCAGGCTCGGAATAGACCGCGACGGCCTCGAGACCTTCCTCGTGACATGCGCGAATGACGCGGACCGCGATTTCACCGCGGTTCGCGACAAGCACGCGCTTCAATGACACCCGACCTCAGACCCGAGTTGGAAGGTGTCGAATGCCTTGCAGAGACCCCCAGCATTGCTCACAGCCCGCCGGTAGATCGTCGTCGCGACCGTCGTCCAGGTCTCATGCTCGTCGACCGCCTGCCGCAGCGCGGCGAACACGAAGTCCTCCGGTGGCACGCGATCCGCCTTCGTCTCTTTCCCGCTCACCCAGACGAGCGGCCGCTTGTCCCACTTGACGCTGCGTTCGTCGGGCGGCCGCTCGAACGCCATACTTGCGCAAATCGCCCGCGACTGCCCCAGCGCCCGCAGCGAGCGATCGCGCGTGTGCAGCTCCCGGAGGGCACGGTTGCGGAGCACGCTGTCGCCACGCCAGCGATCGAACGGCACCACGGTGAGGTCCGGTCGCAAGCCGCGCGAGAAGCGGAGATACCAGGCAGCCTGGGTGTCCGTCTCACCAGCGGTAAACAGAATGCCTTGGTGTGGGCAGGCGCGCAGCAGATTTTCGCCGAGCTCTTCGAGGACGGGCGGCAGCCGCAGAGACTCCGGCAGCGAGTGCCAGGTCAGCGTCGCCGCCGCGATCCCTCCCGCTTCCCAGTCCACGTACGCCAATTCGCCGTACGCATAGACGCGATAGACGCGCGCCGAGTCCGCCGTGCGCGTGCCGGTGGTGAATCGCGCGGCGCGCTCGAGGGCGAGCTGGGCCGTGTCGAGCGTGGCATGCGCCCAGACGGTATCGACCGTCATCGGCTTCTTGTGGGCGTGATACTGGGCGCCACGTTGCAGGTACGCCCGTCCCAGCTCGAGCCACGCCGGGCCATTGGTCGAGTCCGCGGTGACGCGTGCCCACAGCTCCGCCAGCACCGAGTCGGGGTGCGGCGATTGCGTCCCCTGGAGCAGCAGGAGGCCGAGGATCGCCTTAGAGAGGAATGTTCCCATGTTTCTTGGGAGGATTCCGGCCGCGTTTCGTTTCGAGCGTGAGCAGCGCTTCGATCAGGCGCGGGCGCGTATCCCGCGGGTCGATGATGTCGTCGAGATACCCCCGCGCCGCCGCCTGATACGGATGCGCGAATTTTTCACGATACTCGTTGGTGCGCTCCTCGCTCGCCTCTCCTTTATAGAGAATCTCCACCGCCCCCTTCGGTCCCATCACCGCGATCTCGGCCGTCGGCCACGCGACGTTGTAGTCGCCGCGGATGTGTTTCGAGCTCATCACGTCATAGGCGCCGCCGTATGCCTTGCGCGTGATGACCGTCAGCTTCGGCACGGTCGCCTCGCAGTAGGCGAACAGCAGCTTCGCGCCGTGCTTGATGATGCCGCCGTGCTCCTGCGCGACGCCGGGGAGAAAGCCGGGCACGTCCTCGAACGTCACCAAGGGGATATTGAACGCGTCGCAGAAGCGAATAAAACGCGCGCCCTTGAGCGACGCGGCAATATCGAGCACGCCCGCGAGCGCCGCCGGCTGATTCGCGATCACGCCCACCGGCCGTCCGGCGAGCCGCGCGAATCCGACGATCAGGTTGTTGCCGTAGTCTCGCTGTACCTCGAGAAACGCCCCGTTGTCCACCACGTGGCGCAGCACGTCGTGCATGTCGTACGGCTTCGTCGGCTCATCCGGGACGACCTCGAGCAGCGCCTCCTCGCGGCGGTCGGGAGGATCATCGGGCGTGCGGGTCGGCGGACTGTCCAGATTATTACCCGGCAGGAACGACAGCAGGGTGCGGATTGCGGTGATCGATTCCAGCTCGGAGTCGTGCACGAAATGCGCGATGCCGGACGTCCCGCCATGCACGTCGGCGCCGCCCAGCTTCTCGAAATCGACTTCCTCGTGCGTCACGGTCTTCACGACATTGGGACCTGTGACGAACATGTACGAGATGCCGCGCACCATGAAGATGAAGTCGGTGATCGCGGGACTGTAGACCGCGCCGCCGGCGCAGGGCCCCAGAATCGCGCTGATCTGCGGCACGACGCCCGAGGCGAGCGTGTTGCGCAAGAAAATGTCGGCGTAGCCGCCCAGCGACGCGACACCTTCTTGGATGCGAGCGCCGCCCGAGTCGTTGAGGCCGACGAGCGGCGCACCGTTTTGGACGGCGAGATCCATCACCTTGCAGATCTTTTCGGCGTGGGCCTCGGACAGCGATCCACCGAAGACCGTGAAGTCCTGTGAAAACACGTAGACCAGCCGCCCTTCGACCCTGCCCCATCCCGTCACGACACCGTCCCCGAGAATCTTCTGCTCGGCGAGGCCGAAATCGGTAGCGCGATGCGTCACGAAGCGGCCCAGCTCGACAAACGAGGCGGGATCGAGCAGCACCTCGAGCCGCTCGCGCGCCGTCATTTTGCCCTTGTGATGTTGTGTGGCGATACGATCGGAACCGCCACCTTGCTCGGATTCGGAACGCTTCTGTTGCAGTAGCTCGAGCTTTTCTCGCATTGACATGCGCGAAATGTAGGACTCGAAACGCAAAGGGGCGAGGATAACCTCGCCCCCGAGAGCTCACGGCCCCTTAGCCTCTCGGGCTCTTAGGCGTCTACCTTAGGCGTCTCGTCAGTGACAGGAGCTGGCGCGGGCACCGGGATGATGTCGTCCTTGGGGAATCCGGTTGCGGCGAGGACGATCCGGTGATGGATGGGATCGACCTCGAGCACCTTCAGCTCGACCGCCTGCCCTTCCTTTACCGCGTCCCCCGGCTGCTGAATATCCGGAATCCCGAGCTGCGACATCGGCACGAATCCTTCGATGTCGCTGCCGAGATCCACGACGACACCCTTGTCCATCAACCGCATCACCCGGCCGCGGAGCTCCGTGCCGACGGGGTACGTCTCACCGATGCGGAGCCACGGATCCTCCTGCGCCTGTTTCAATCCGAGCGAGATCCGCTTGTTCTCGGCGTCGACGTTCAGAATCAAGACGTCGACCTCATCGCCCTTCTTCACGACTTCGGACGGATGCTGCACGCGCTTGGTCCACGACATGTCGGAGATGTGGATCAGGCCGTCGATGCCAGGCTCGATTTCGACGAACGCGCCGAACGACGTGAGGTTGCGGACTTTGCCGCGGAGCCGCGTGCCAACGGGATACTTCTGCGGCAGCGCCATCCACGGATCCTGCTCGGTCTGCTTCATGCCGAGCGAGACTTTCTCTTCCGTCTCGTCCACTTTCAGGACGACGGCTTCGATCGACTCGCCGATCGACACGAGCTTCGACGGATGCCGCACGTTGCGCGTCCAGCTCATCTCGGAGATATGCACCAGGCCTTCGATGCCCGGCTCGAGCTCGACGAAGGCGCCGTAGTTCGTAATGGAAACGACTTTGCCCTGCACGCGCGTCCCAACCGGATATTTGGCCGCGACGTTCTGCCACGGATAGGGCTGCAGCTGTTTCAGGCCGAGCGAGATGCGTTCGCGCTCCCAGTCGATGTCGAGGACTTTGACCTCCAGCTCCTGACCGATCTGCACCATCTCCGACGGATGCGATACGCGGCCGTAGCTCATGTCGGTGATGTGCAGCAGGCCGTCCACGCCGCCCAGATCGATGAACGCGCCGAAGTCGGTGATGTTCTTGACGACGCCCTTCCGTACCTGATTGACGGACAGCTCCTTCATCAACACGTCGCGCTTGGTCTTGCGCTCGGCCTCGAGCAGCACGCGGCGCGAGACGACGATATTGCGACGGCGCTTGTTCAGCTTGATGATCTTGAACTCGAAGCTCTGGCCGAGGAGCTCATCGATGTTGGGGACGCGCCGCAAGGCGATCTGGCTGCCGGGGAGAAATGCGTCGACGCCCATCAGGTCCACGACCACGCCGCCCTTGATCTTCTTGACGAGTGTGCCGGTAACGGCCTCGTCCTTCTCGTGCGCCTCGCGGATCCGTTCCCAAACGCGCATGAAGTCGGCCTTCTTCTTCGATAGGACGACCGCGCCTTCCTGGTCCTCGAGGTGCTCGAGGAACACCTCGATCTCGTCACCTTCCTTGAGACTCTTCGGATCCTTGAATTCGTCGATCGGCACCGCGCCTTCCGACTTGAACCCGACGTCGAGAATGACGGCGGTGTCGGTGACGCGCAGCACTTTGGATTTGACGATTTCGCCTTCTTCGATATTCGATAGCGTCCCCTCGTACAGCTCAGTCATTTTCGCGATCTCGTCGGAGGAATATTCCTCGTCGAGACCGGGGCGGACGCGAAGTTGCGAACGGGGAGCCTTGCGAGTGGGGAGATCTTCTTCGAATTCTTCTACGTCACGTGCTTCTACGAGCATTCGGTACACCGGTTCGGTTTTAGGTTTGGGGTTGCCTCGTCATTCATTGTCCTTTCAGGACAGTGTTTGCCGAGCACAGGCTCTAGCCTGTCAATTACGGGCGGAAACCTACCCAGGGAACAGACCCCGCGCCAGTTCAACCACCCGCGCCACCTGCTGCCGCAGCGTGAGTGCCGTCGTATCGAGCAAAACCGCGTCTGTGGCGGGTTTGAGGGGGGCGACTGGCCGGTTGGAATCAGCCGCATCCCGGGCGGCCAGTGCCTGACTTTCCCGGCGTACGAGGTTGACATCCATCGGCTGCCCCCGTTGGGAAAGCCGGCGTCGGGCGCGTTCGTCGGGTGTGGCCGTCAAAAAAATCTTCAGTGGGGCCTCCGGAAAAACGACTGTGCCAATATCCCGACCGTCCACGACCACACCTCGAGATCCTCCACGAGCCTTCACACCTTCCACCGCCCTCCTTTGCTGGGCGTTTACCCAGGTCCGCACCTCGGGAATGGCGGCCATCATCGAGACAGACCGCGTCACCCGATCGCCGCGAATGGCTTGCTCCACATCGGCGCCCGCGACCTCGGGCCGGAAGCGGTTGTCCACGAGGACCAGCCGCACCGGCAGCCGTTCGGCCAGGTCTACGATCTGCTGCGCGGGCCAGGCCTCTTCGCCCAGGTTGTCGAGGGCGGCGAGCGTCAATGCGCGATACAGCGCACCCGAGTCGAGGTGCGCCCAGCCCAGCCGCTCCGCCACGAGGCCCGCGGTCGAGCTCTTGCCGGAAGCCGCCGGGCCGTCGATCGCTATGACTCGAAGCACGCCTTGAGGTCGCGAAAGAAGTTGGGATAGCTGATGGCTACCGACTTCTTCTCAGACAGCTGGACATTTGATCCGGCCAACGTTCCCAACACGGCGAACGCCATGGCCAGCCGGTGATCCGACGCCGTCTCGACTCGCCCTTGGGGCGCCCGCGCATTTCCAGTGACGTACAGGTCATTCCCGCGCGCCTCCGCCTTCGCTCCCACCACGCGCAGGTTCGCGGCAATCAACTCGAGCCGGTTGCTCTCTTTGACTCTCAACTCACCAACTTCCCGGAACACCGAATCGCCGCTCGCCCGGCTCGCGAGCACCGCAAGCACCGGCACTTCGTCGACAAGCGTGGGGATCTCCGCCGCTGACACTTCGGTGCCCCGCAAGGTCGCCGGCCGCACGACTAAGTCGGCGACCGGCTCGCCGCCTTCATCCCGCAGATTCACGCGCTCGATATGCGCGCCCATCCGTTCGAGCACCACGAGGAATCCCGTGCGCGTTGGGTTCACACCGACGTTTTCCACAACCAACTCGCCCTGGTCCGCCAGAACGACCGCCGCCATGAGAAACGCGGCACTCGAGATGTCGCCAGGGACGGAGAGTTGGAAGCCTGGAATTGTGGACGCTGAGCCCGGTTGGTAGACGATGGCGCCGTCACGCTCATGGACGCCGAGTCCCAGATGCGCGAGCAGACGTTCGGTGTGATCGCGAGACCGATAGGGCTCCCGAATAGTTACCGGTACCTGCCCCGTGAGCCCGGCAAAGAGCAGAGCGCTTTTGACCTGCGCGCTCGCAACGGGGCTCGTGTACATGAGGCCGCGCAGCTTGCCGCCCCGGATTGTGAGCGGTAGCCCGTCTCCCTTTTCCTTTATATCAGCGCCCATCTGCTTGAGCGGCTCCGTTACACGTCGCATCGGCCGGCGCCGCAGCGATGCATCGCCCGTCAGGGTCGTCACGAACCGCTGACCGGCCAGGATCCCGAGCATCAACCGGGCGGTGGTGCCGGAGTTGCCGCAATTGAGTGGTGCGCGGTGCGCGGTGAGCGGTGCGCTGGAAACTCGGACCACGCCTTCGCGAATGGGCGAAATGTCCGCGCCGAGCTGGCGCAGCACACGCGCGCTGGTCTTTACATCGTCGCCCGTCAGCAGGCCCGAGATCTCGCTCTTGCCGCGGGCGAGCGCCGCCACCATGAGCACGCGGTGCGAGATGCTCTTGTCGCCGGGCGGTCGGACGACGCCGGCGATGCGCCGCGCCTTAGAGGCCACTCCCGCCAATCCGTCGCCGCCAGGCCGCCGCGCGGGCGAGCCACGCCGACAGCGCGGTTGCGTCGCCGACCTCGAGCGCGTGCTCGACCGTCCCGAGTGATTCTTCCAGAGCGCGGAGCGCCGGCAGGATCTCGTCGCGATTCATCAAAAGGATCTCGGTCCACAGCGCGGGCTCACTCGCCGCGAGACGCGTCGTGTCCGCTGCCCCGGTTCCGAAGGACGAGCCCGGCGGCGCATGCCGTGCGAGGAAGTCCCCGAGCAGCGAAGCGATCACCTGCGGGACGTGACTCGTCGCCGCGAGCTGTGCATCGTGCCGGGCGGCATCGAGCACCACCGGCTCGGCTTCCAGCACATCCTCCCAGAAGTGCACGATTTCGCGCGCGGCATCGCCGCCATCCTGGCAGGGCGTCACATACACGACCGCGCCCCGAAACATGTCGGCGCGCGCTGCTTCAAAGCCGTGCCGGTGCGTGCCCGCCAGCGGATGGCTACCGGCGAAGCGTTGCGCGAGCTCCAGCCGCTCCGCGCGCGCCACGATGCCGCGCTTGACGGACCCGACGTCGGTGACGAGGGCGCCGGGCTTGAGGTGTGGGATCAGCGCCTCGAGTTGGGCGAGGTTCGCGGCGGGCGGCGCCGCGAGGATGAGGAGATCAGCGAGATGGGCCACATCGGTGGGGCGAGCGGGTGCATCGTCGAGCGCCCCTTGCTGCGCGGCGAGGGCGCGCTCGGCGGGCTCAGGCGACCATCCCACCACGGTGATGCCGTCCCCGCGTCCCGGCTTTTTGACCTGCCGGGCAATCGATCCGCCAATCGCGCCGAGCCCGATCAGGCCGAGGGTCTGGGGTCGCACGGCTTGGAAGGTACACGGCGCTCGCATATTATGGAGCCCCATGCGGGCGGGAGCGGGGGCCGCACCAAGCATCACTCGACTCTTCGCCGCGACGTTCATCGCCGTGGCGCTCGTGGGCCTGGTCACGCAGGTCGCGACGTGGCGGAGCGCGCGCGCCACGCAGGCCGCCATGGTCATCCTCGCGGAGCGGCTCGATCGGATGCACGAAGCGGCGGCTGCCGAGATCGCCGCCGAAGCGGGCGACGATGCCGTCCAGGCGGCGCTCGCGTCGACCGTGCTCTTCGTGGCGATGCTCGCCGTCCTGGGTCTCGGGTTCTGGTACAATCGTCGCCGTCTCGCGGCGCCGTTCGCGCGCATCTCGCAGGCACTCCTGCGCGTCGCGGAGGGTCAGTTCATCGAGCCGCTGCCGGAGGATCAGGCTGGCGAGTTCGGCGTCATCGCCCGCGGCGTGAATCAGATGGCAAAGACGCTCACGTCGCGTGAAGAGCTGCAGGCGTACCTGTCACAGCTTCTCGCCGCGCTCAATACCTCGGCCGATGATGCGACGACGGGACTGAGCCAGGCGCTCGGCGTCATCGCCGGCGCGACGAAGGCGACGGGGATCGTACTGTACCAGCCCGCCTATGACGCGAATGAGTGGGCACCCACCGCGTCGCGCGGCGTGGAAGCGCGCCCCGTCTCCCGCGCAACCATGCGGGATCTTGTTGGGAATGCCACGCAGGCGATCCACTATCACGGCGAGGCCGTGCAGCCGGTGCGCCATCAGCTCCGGTTAACCGCGGCGGTGCCGCAAGGCCTCGTGCTCGTGCCGCTGCGTGGCGGTACCAAGCTGGTGGGGGTTTTGGGCGTCCTGCCGGGGACAACCTTCGGTCCTGAGGAGCGCGCGGCGCTCGAGCAGGCGGCGCCGAACCTCGCGATCGCTTGCGAGCGCGGGTCCGCGCACCACAACACACGCCGGCTGGCCGTCGAAGTGCGACAAACGGCCCAACGGCTGGAACAGCTGAACACCGAGCTCGACGGCGCGATGAAGACCAAGGATCTGTTCCTGTCCAACATCTCGCACGAGCTCCGGACACCCCTCAACAGCATCATCGGATTCACGGATCTGCTCCTCACCGAGGATCTCGGCGCAGCTCTCTCCGCTCAACAGCGTGACTTTCTCGACACCGTCGCTCGCAACGGCCGGCAGTTGTTACAGCTGATCAACGAGCTGCTCGATCTCCAGCGCATTGCGGCGGGGCGCATGGAGCTGAAGCCGGAGTCGGTCCAGCTCGCCGAATTGCTCAATGAAGCGGCGAGCAGCGTGCAGGCGCAGCTGCAGAAGCATCAGCATGCGCTCGTCGTCACTCCGCCGCCGGCCGAGTTGCGCGTCCAGGCGGATCCCGGGCGCATCCGGCAGGTGCTGCTCAACCTGCTCTCCAACGCGATCAAGTTTACGCCCGATGGTGGGCGGATCAGCGTTGTGGCCGCTCCCGTCAACGGTGGGTCGATCTCCGAAGTACGAATTGCGGTAAGCGACACGGGAATCGGGATCGCCCCGGAGGATCAGCCGAAGCTGTTCAAGGAGTTCTCCCAGCTCGACGCCTCGGCGAGTCGCAAGTATGAAGGCACGGGACTGGGCCTCGCCCTGTCTCGCCAGCTGGTCGAGCTGCACGGCGGGACGATGGGCGTGGAAAGCGAGATGGGGAAAGGCAGCACCTTCTGGTTTACGCTGCCAGAGGCCAGGTGAGCGTGGCCACGATCATCATCGTCGAAGATCAGCCCGACAACCTGAAGCTGCTCGCGACGCTCCTCACCATTAAGGGACATCAGGTCATCGGACTCCCGAACGGCGACCGGCTGGCCGAAATCGTACGGACGCACCAGCCCGCCCCCCACCTCGTGTTACTGGACATCCAGCTGCCGGGTCGAGATGGATACGCGCTGCTGGAGGAACTGAAAGGCTTACCCGAGCGCTCGTGGAAGGTCGTCGCGCTGACCGCGTACGCGTTGCCGGATGATCGCGCGCGCGCCAGCGCCGCCGGATTTGACGGCTACATCACGAAGCCCATCGATGTACGCACGTTCCCTGCGGAAGTCGCGCGCTACCTGGGAGGGTAACTCATGGGTGGTCTAGTGCTGCTGATCGGCCGGATCGTCTTTTCCTTCTTCTTTATTTACTCGGGCTTCAATCATCTCACGAAGCTCAGCATGTACGCGCAGTACGCCGGAGCATCGGGCGTCCCCGCGCCGACGGTCCTGACAGCAGTCGCGGGTGTCATGCTGCTCGCGGGAGGACTGAGCATCCTGCTGGGTGTGCAGGCGCGGTGGGGGGCGTTGCTCATCGCCGCGTTTCTCATTCCCGCGGCGTTCATGGTTCACAAGTTTTGGGGAATCGCCGATCCGATGATGGCGGCGAATCAGGCGGCGCAGTTCTGGAAGAACATCTCGCTGACCGGCGCGTGTCTGATGGTTTACGCTTTCGCGACCATGTACCCGGGACGCTGGCCCTTTAGCATCGGCCGGGCGGCTGCGGCACCACCAACGCCCTAGGGTCGCTCCGGCGGGGGAATCCGCGCGTGCGGATGGCGCGGCGCCCTGGGTGCCATTCCCGGATGTGGATTGGGAGTGGCACCCGCCTCGTGCAGCGTGATGGACCCGTTGACCGTGACGAGCTTCAGCGTCGCCCCGCCGTTGCCGATCGTGCCACGCAAGTGCCGCGGACTGATCTTCCCGACGATCTTCACGGGAAAGTCTGTTTCCACGCGGCCGTTCACCGTTTGGGCGTCGATCTCCGCATTGATCTGGCGGGGCAGTCCCGCGCTCACGGAGCCATTGACGGTGGTGAGGTGCACGTCACCGGTCGTCAGCGCCTGCATATTGGCTTCGATGCTGCCATTGATCGTGGTCGCATTGACCGGACCCGTTGAGGTATTCACCGCAACGCGACCATTGATGGTCTTCGCGTCCACTGGCGCACTCACGCCGTCGATTTGCAGCTCGCCGTTGACCGTGGACGCATCCACGGGAACGTTGCGCGGCAGCTGCACGGTAAAGCGTACCGCCACGTCATTCTTCTTGACGCCATTGATGCGATAATCGCCGCCTTCCTCACAGCGGCGCTCGCGAGCTTCCCACACCGCGCACACCGTCAGACCACGCTCGGTGAGCACGGGAATGATCTGCACGCTCTGCGGGTCCGACGTACGCCAGCTCTTCTCGACATGAACGATGAGGCTGTCGCCGGTTCCTGCAACGACTTCGATCGGGCCGTTCGTGTTGCGGATCCAGACGTGTTGCGTGGGCTTGATCAGGGCGCGGTAATCCCACGCGTCGCCGACCTCGCGACCGTGGCCAAAGAGGTCGCTGGCTTCCCCGTCACCCCAATTGAAGTCGCCGAACGAGCCGAGCGTGCCGAGGGGCGAAGGGACGTGGACCTTGATGCTCCGAATGAAGAGGCCGGCACAGACCACCAAACCAAAGAGCACGCCGCCGCGAACGAGCTCGCGACGCCACGTGCGCCAGAAACGTTTTGCGGGTGTGGTGGCTGCCTGGTCCACAGTCATGTCCATGGTTACGGGGTGGTACGCACGTTCAATCTTATAAGTTTCGCGCCGATGCGCGACCGCCCGCCGAAACTGCGCGGGCGGTCCGTGCTTCTGTTAGGTCGTACACTTATCTGGGGGAGGAGCCTCGACGGTAATGGGGGCCAGCATCCCACCGTACCAGACGCGGTTAGCGTCTGCCGCGGGGCTCGGGGTGTCGACCGTAGTCGCGACGCGGCGGAACGTTTCCGCGCGGTCCACGGTCATGGCGGCTTGGGCGGCGAAGCCGTATCCGAATGTCAGGATCGTCGCTACGAGCAGGGTCAGGCCGCGCATCGCATCCTCCAGCTAGAGACATGTTCGAATCGTTCAGAGGGTAAGACGCAGGGACCGCACGAAAGGTTGCATGTGAGTTGGACTTGACATGTTCCGGACCGGGTCCCCGCGGCACATCAGTGCAGCGTGATGTTGATGCCGAACGCGCCTTGCAATGACGATCCGTCATGAAACAGCCCGCGGATCTCGATGTAGGGATGCGACCCGCCGTAGCGGGTCTCCAACCCCGCGAATAGGTCGAAACCGGTGTCGTTGTTTGATGTGCCTCCACCGCCGGTGCGCAGCACGTTCAAACCGCCACCCAGGTACAGCGGGTCTCTGGGTGTCCAGAACTTCAGGTCAGCGCTGAAGCCCAGGAGTGAGCCGGAATCCACCAGGTAGTAGTCGAACGAGGGGTACACCTCGACACGCCGGCCGACGGGCAAATGAAGCTGTGCGCCGATCGCCGTTTCCTTGATATCGAAGTTGTATGCAACATGCGGCCCGAAATGCGAGCGCTGCGCGTGCAACGGTGACGTAATCACAGCGCCGCACACGAGCAGCAGCGGTGCGCCCATCAATCGCATGCTCATTGCCGAGCCTCCCAGGAGGAAGTTCGGCGCTAACTACACGGACTCGGCGTGGAAGGTTCACAGCAACGTGATGCATCTCACGCGACCATCGGTCGCCGCGCTTCGGCCTGTGATCGGTGGCGAAGTTCAACGCTGCTGGCGCCGCGGCCAGCGCAGTCCTCCGCGTAACGTGAACGCGCTGACCTGCTCCGCGCGGCGGATCCCGTTGACGGATGGAAAACCGAAACGCTCGAGCCCGTAAACGACAGCGAGGGTGACGCCGCTCCGTTCGTACTCGAGGCCCACCGCACCGTCGAATGAGACGGATCCGGTGGGGAGACCGCTCACTCGCGTCGCGGGGATCATGCCGAGTCGGCCGATCGCGCGCAGGTTCTCACCCGTAAACGCCGGGTGCACCTCCACGCCGACCCGGCCGAACAGCCAGCGTTGGCGAGCGGCGTCACTCGCCACCGCACGTCGTGTCACGGCACCATACAACGCCCACCAGCGTCCCGCAGCCACTTGCGCACCTGCTTCGATCTCTCCGATCCGGCGATCGAGGTCCCCGCTCGCGGCCGGCTGCAATTGCCCACCCTGCCCCGCCACCCGGACCGTCACACGCCGGCCGAACCGTCGTGCCACTTCCAAGCCGAGTGTCCACCCGCTGAAACGTTCGCTCCCAAATCCGGCGTCTACCCGATGCTCGACGATCGCTATGTCCGCGCTGGCGACCCACGACGACTGCGCAGAAGCGGTGCAGACGCCGAGGACGGGAACGAGCGCTGTTCCGCACTGCCACACGGTGCGAGCCCGCGTCAATGGGCGCTGCCGGCAGCGGGCGTGATGACCAGAACGGTTTGAGCGATACGCGCGGCGTTACGCTGGCGGACTTGTTCGTTGGCCGCTGCCCGGTCGGCGCGCCGACGGGCGTTCGCCGTGACATTCTCCGGCCGGCTCCCCCCGCGGCGCGTGAAAAAGCTCGTCGCACCCGCGGCTACGCCGACGGTCGCCATCGCCGTCGCCATGCCTTGCGAACGCCCCAGGTCCCGATTACTCGCGACGCTGCCGAGGACGAAGGCCCCGGCGGCAATTCCGAGGCCCTTCAGCAGATCGCTGGTAGCCGTGGAGTTGCTGTAGCGCTCGGGGAGCAGGTCACTCGACTGCAAGTCCGCTACCGTGTCCTCTAACGCCGGGACCTCCTGCTGCACGTCGAAGAACGCGCTCGCCGAATCGGCCCGCCGCTGCATCCCACTGCGCGCGAGCAAGACGAACGCGTACCGCCCTGACGGCGCGAGCTGACCGTTCGGCAGGACGCCGTCCCAATCGATTTCTCTCAGGCGACCCTCGATCTCGCCGACGAACAGGGGAAACACGATCGCCTGCTGCGGGGAGGGGGGGCCGAGCCGGATTTCGCAGCGCACCGACGCCGCGTGCGTGGCGACGATTGTGAACGTCATCCGGCCGGTGCGCGGATCGAGCCGCGTCGGCGTGACCGGTCGAACGCCGACGGCGAACACGGCACGACGCGCCGCTTGAAACGCGTCGAGCTGGCCGGGTGTGAAACGGGAGGGATCGAGATCCGCGAAGGCGTCGCGCTCCAGAGCCGCCCGGAAATAGGCCACGGCGGAATCGCGCGCACCCAGCAACATGTGCGTCGCGCCCAGATAGATATTGGCTTCCACCCGTTGAGGCGCCGTCACCTCAAACGGCCAATTCGGGGACACCACTTCCCGCAACAACGGGAGTGCTCGCTCCAACTCCAGTCGCTCGTACAGATCGCGGGCCTGGAGCAGTCTTGCTGCGGTGCTGTCTTGCGCTCGGGCGCACAGCGGTAACGCGCACAGGCATAGCAAGCCGAAGAGCCCTCGGCTCACTCGCCCGGCACCCGTAATGTCACTCGACCTAGTTTATGCGTGGCGCCCGCTTGCACGACGATCGTGGTGTCCCATGGCTCATAGCCGGTCGCCTGCACGCGCAAGCGCCGCGGTCCCACAGGGACCCGGAGGTCCACCACACTCCCCACGCCCACGCGGCGGCCATCCACCAGAATCTCGGCGCTGGGTGGGCTGGTTAGCATCCGGAGCTTGCCGGTCGCGACAGGAGTCGGCCGCGCCGGCGCCGCCGAGCTGGAAGCCACCGGGGGACGCGCGCGTACGGTGTCGGCTGGGACTGCGGTCGACAGCGGAGCTTCGGTCCGTGCGTTGGCGGTGCGACTGACGACCCATCCTCCGAGCGCGACGAGCGCGAGCGCTGCGGCGTAGCCGATGACGGGTGACAACCGCCGCGCCCGGGGCCGCGAGGGAGGCACCGCGAGCGTGGGCATGTCGGGCAATGGGGGCAGCACGCCGGTAGTAATGCGGGGAGCGCTCTCCCCGCGCGCGAGATCCCGCAACACTCGCTGGCTCGTGCGGCGATCCGCGTCGCTGAACGGAATCGCCTCGAGCGCCACCAGCATGTCTCCCGTCGAGTCGAACCGGTCGCTCGCGTTCTTCGCGAGCGCTCGGGCCATGACGTCGAACAGCGCGGGGGGAATATCCTGGCGTGCGATGCGCACGTCGGGCGGTGGGGTGAAGAAGTGATGTTGGATAATTCCCGCCAGCGTATCGGACTGGAAAGGCGGTGCGCCGGCGAGCATTTGAAACGCGACGACGGCGAGTGAGTACTGGTCGCTCTGCGGCCCCGCCCGCAGCCCGGAGCACTGCTCCGGGCTCATGTACGCCGGCGTCCCAATCAACGTCCCGGCGGCGGTCAGCGTGACGTCACTCGTGCGCAGCGCGACGCCAAAGTCGGAGACGACGACTCGACCGTCGGTGTCGATGAGGATGTTCGCGGGCTTTACGTCGCGGTGCACGATTCCCCGCTCGTTTGCATACGCCACGCCGCGGGTGGCTTCCCGCAGGACGGCGAGTGTGACGGGGACGGACAGCGCGCCCTGCGCGTCCAGAATCGCGTCGAGTGAGCGGCCCTCGACGAATTTCATCGCGATGTGAAACAAGCCACCCAGCTGCCCGACGCGGTACACGGGGATGATGTTCGGGTGATCGAGCGACGCGACCGTCTCGGCTTCGCGCTTAAAGCGCTCGGCCGCAGCGGCGCCCAAGCCGATGTCTGGCCGCAACACTTTCAGCGCGATGGACCGCCGGAGCGCCGTTTCGGTCGCACGATAGACGATCGCCATGCCGCCGCGCGCGAGCTCGCGTTCGACCTCGTACTCGCCCGCGAAGATGCGGCGGATGCGGGCGAGCATCGCTTCCGATTCCTCCGGTTCCATCACGATCGTCGCAGCATCGGGATCGGAGACCTTTACTCCGCAGTGCCCGCAGAACCGCGTGCCTTCCGGAAGCTCGGTACCGCACTGGAAGCACTTCACGGGTTGACCCGGATCTGCTGCAGGATGGTCGGAAAGGAATCTGTGAAGATCGAGGCGACGAGCTTGATCGTCAGCGTGTCAAGGCCACGGCTGCGCGCGATGAGCGTGTCGGAACGCGCAGAGAGCACGATGATCGACGTATTCGACGACGTGATGGAGAGGTGCAGGTTGGGTACAGAGGCGCCCGCGACAGTTACGTTAACGACAACGGGGATCGTGTCGTTCACGTACACCGTGGTGGGCCCGGCGTACGTCAGGACGACGTTCCCGACCTTTGGTGAGCCAAAAACCTCCGCGAGTCCGCAGCCAACCACGAACGCACTGCAGCCCAGCGCGGGAAGGATGTGCCGCAGCCGCATAGGACTGTCCTCGCCGACCTTGGCACGGGAGGGGGGCGCTCCCCAGCCCATCCGGTCTCGTGTGAATTCCCGGGCCAAGGTGTGGGGTTTCGCCTAGACTGGCAAGGGGTTGCGTCGCGTCACGGTGTTGCTGGTCATATGCTCGGGGCAGGAATCGAACCTGCAAGGGGTTGCCCCCGAGGGATTTTAAGTCCCTTGCGTTTACCAATTTCGCCACCCGAGCAGAGGTTGAATTATAGCCGCTCCGTGTGCGCTCCCGCCGACGCCTTCACGTCGCTGATCGGCGGCGTCTTCCCGTAGGCCCGCTCGTACGCCCGCTGTATTGCAGGAATCGTCTTGCTGTCGCGTTTGCTCACGAGCACGATCGCCGCCCCGCCCCATCCCGCCCCGGTAAGCCGCGCGCCGAGCGCACCGGCCCGCTTTGCGGCGCTCACGATCGTGTCGAGCTCGGCAGCGCTGCACTCGTAGAGTCTGCGACAGGACTCATGTGACTCATAGAGCAGCTGCCCAAACCGCTTCAGCTTGCCCTGCTCCAGGAGCTGCGCGCCGAAGCGCGCCCGTGCCGTTTCGCTCACCACGTGGACCGCGCGCGCGCGCAGCGGCTCGCGCAGCGCGCGCTTGAGCCGCGGCAGCCATTCCGCCCGCCAACTCGCAAGCCAGACGAGCTCCGGCAGCTCGACCTTCAATCGTTTCACTGCTTCTTCACACTCAGCCCTGCGCTGATTGAGACCACCGCGGGAGAGATCGTGACGCACCCCAGTATCGACCAGTAACAGTCGTGCGTCGAATGGGATCTGCTTGGCCTCCAGCGACGCGCACTCGAACAGCAACGCGTGATCGCGCTTCGCAAGCGCCGAGATCGTTTGATCCATCACACCGCAGCGCACCCCGACATGGTCGTGCTCCGCGCGGAATGCCACTCCAGCGATCTGTCGAGCCGTGAGGGCGGGAGCAAGCGCCTTGGCGACCGCGACGCAAAGCGCCGCCGAGGACGCGAGTCCCGCGCCCACCGGCACATCGGACGCGACCGCGACGCGCACCGGACCATCCGGCGGCAATACCTCGAGCGCCCACAGCTCGCGCAACACACCCGCGACGTAAGCGGCCCACCCCTTCGGCAGTTCTTCCTGCCACTTCACACGAACGAGCTTGTTATCGCGCGTCGAAATCGCTTCGAGGACAGCGGCATCACCGTCGACCCCGGGACCCACAGCCGCGCTCGTGCGTTCGGCGATGGCGATAGGGAGCACGGGACCACCGTTGTAATCGGTGTGTTCGCCAATGAGGTTGACGCGACCCGGTGCCGACGCTGCGGACCTAGGGATTGTCCCAAATGTTTTGTGAAACAGGTCTATCGCGGGTCGTGGCATTGCGTTGACAATGATTGTGGCCAATGCTACCGTATCGCGGCCGTATTCACCATCTCACCCTAATTGCTTGCGGAGAACACGTATGCGGCGGTTTGCGTTCATGCTGCTCGCCGGCGCGTTTGCGCTTGTCGCCGCGTCCCCCGCCCCGCTGAACGGTCAGGGGTTCGGTGTTTACGAGCATAACACCTGCGCGATGGGGCGGGCCGGCGTCAGCGCGGCGCTGCCCTGTGCCGACGGGTCTGCAATCTTCTTTAGTCCGGCGGGACTGGCCGGGCTGTCCGGGACCCACGTCAGCGGTGGCGTCACCCTGATCGGAGCACAAGGTGGCTTCACCGACGACTTCCTCGGCACCCGCAGCGATCTCAAGAACCCGCTGATCCCCGTTCCAAATGTCTACGTGACCCACGCATTCAGCCCCAAGCTCACGGGGGGCATCGGGTTATACGCGCCGTACGGACTCGAAACGAAGTGGGACGCCAACAACTTCTCGGGCCGGTTCCTCGGCTATAACACGGACGTGCGGTCGATCTATATCCAGCCGACGCTCGGCTATCAGATCACGTCCAAGCTGAAATTCGGGATCGGCGTCGCGTATATCACGAGCCATCTCAAGCTGCGCCAGCGGGCCGATCTCTCGACCCAGCTCGTGCCCGACGCGCTCCGCGTAGGGGCGGGTCTGCCCGTCGGGACGACGTTCGCGTTGCTGGGCGTGCCCACCGGCACTGATTTCGCCGACGGCGTACTCGACGCCACCGGGACCGGTTTCGCAGTCAACTTCGGCGGCATCTGGCAGGTGACCGACAAGCTGAGCATCGGCGGGCATTGGCTCACACGGAAGAAGATCGATTACGACGGTGACGCGACGTTTACTCAGGTCCCGACCGGACTCGTGGTTCCAGTCACGATTGGAACGTGCCCGGCATGCCTACCGGCCGGGACGCCGGTCGATGCTGTGCTCGCGCCCGAGTTTGCCAGCGGTGGCCCGCTCGCAAACGGCGGCGTCTCCACGTCCATCATCATGCCCCCGCAGGGATCGATCGGCTTTGCGTACAAGGCGAACGCCGAGTGGATGTTCATGGCCGATTATCAGTACGTCGTTTGGGGCTGGTTCAACAACATCAATATCGATTTCGCGAACGCGGGCACGCCCGACCTGACGTTGAACCCGCTGAACAAAAGCACGCACGGGTTCCGCTTCGGAACGGAGTATCAGTACAACAGCAAGGTGAAGCTGCGTGGCGGATACCTCTATCACACCGGCGCGTCCCCCGCGCAGTTCGTGACGCCCCTCTTGCCCGAAGGCGCGCGCAACGAATTCACGATCGGCGCTGGTGTCGCCCTGAATCCGCACTGGCACGCGGACCTCGCCTACCAGTACATCCGACAGAAAGACCGGCGCGGCACCGTGAACATCGCGCAGGGCAACACCGGTCTTTACCAGTTCTCGGCCCATCTGTTCGGGGCCGGGGTCTCCGTCTCCTTCTGAGGACCCGCGACTCATGATTCGGACCCAGCGATTCTCGGCCGCAGTCCTCGGACTCCTC
>DASWCE010000127.1:0-7032 GCA_036390255.1 Gemmatimonadales bacterium
AGGAGATGGAGCAGGCCCTGAAACTCGATTCCGCCAATGTAGCGGCTGGCGCGTGGTACCCCTTCCTTCTCACGTACTACGTGCATCTGCCGGACTCCGCGCACGCGGTTACGCAGCGGGCGCAGCGGCTCAACCCGCTGTCATTTGGTGTTTGGAACCCCTTCTTCCTTTCGCTCGATTTCGCGAAACTGTCGCCGGACAGTGCGCGCGCGATTTGCGCGCGCGCCGCGCGCATCCAGGAGCGGATGGCAGCGGAATGCGAAGCCCGCCGGAGCCAGGCCGCAAACGACCGACGCGGAGCGGCCGCGGCGTGGCGGCGCTGGGCCGGCCCCACGCCGAGCGGCCGGGATCTCGCCTACGTTGCTCTAAACCTCATTAGTGCGGGCGACGCGTCGGGTGGACGTGAGGCGCTACGGCAGGCGCTCAGGCGTGCGAACACGGAGTACGTTCGGGAAGACCTGATCGCAAACGCCTTCATGAGGCTTGGCGACCGGGAGTCGGCGATCCAGTGGTTGGTGAAGGGCGCCGCGTCGAACGTCGGTGGAATCAATTTCTCGCTCGAGGACTCACTCTATGCTCCCATTCGGTCCGACCCCCGCATCCAGGCCATGATTGAGCGGCTGAAGGTGCGATGAGCGCGTTGGCGCGCAGGCGCAGTATGGTGCTGAACGATGCTTTCGACGCTCTGGTGTTCATCGCAACCGTTCATCCGGCACAGCCACGACAATGAACTGACGCGGCAAATATGTTTGCCGTAATGTTTGCCGGTCCATAGGAGCCGGTACGTGCCAATGCGATCGCTTCGCGCACGTAAGTGTCGATAAAACAACGGCCCCGCATGGGGGCCGTTGAATTCAAATCCCGCCGTCCCGATTGGTTGAAGAGCAAGCCTGCAGCGAGTTTCGCTGTGAGGCTTTCTTAGCGATCGCCGAGTCGTCAGTTCGGTCGCTACTCCGTCACTGCGGTGCCGAACCGGAGCTTATTCCCTCAGCATCGATATCGGTCATCTCACGGGCGTGTCTTCGCTGGACACGTGCCGGTGGGGGGGTATGTTGGAGCCAAAATCACGGACAGGGAGACGCACATGAAACGAGTGGTATCGCTGTTCATCATGACCCTGCTGCCTGTGGTTGTAATGGCGCAGGCTCAGATGACCAAGGATCAAAAGATCGCAGACGCGATGAAGGCGGCTCCCGCGTCGATCTCGGCGGGGGCCACGATCATGGACTGGCCCGCAACCCCCGGCGGTCCGATGACGACGCTCCGGGCTGGCACCAATGGGTGGACATGTCTGCCGGACTTCCCTGGGACCCAGGGCGACGATCCGATGTGCGTGGATGACGTCTGGATGGGGTTCATGAATGCGATGACCAAGAAGGTCGCACCACAGGTCGCCCGTGAAGGGATCGGCTACATGATCGCCCCCGGCGGCGGTTATGGTAGCAACAAGGATCCCTTTGCCGAGAAGGAAGCGCCAGACAACGAATGGGGATACGACCCGCCGCATGTGATGGTGCTCGTCCCCGACCCGAAGGCGCTGCAGGGTTTGCCGACCACACGGCAGAGCGGTGGCCCCTGGGTGATGTGGGCCGGGACGCAGTACGCGCACATCATGGTGCCAACCGAATCGACGAAAAAGTGAATTGATGTCGTTCGCGTAACTCCGAAGGCCAACCTCTGAGGGGCAGAGGTTGGCCTTCGCTCCACGCCTTCCTCGGTCGTCAAGGCATGCTTCGTTCGGCGGTCAGAAGTCACCGCCGGGTGCCCCCCCGCGCAGCGTACTCTTCACTGGCTCCACGAACGTCCGCTCCTCCCGCAGAATAATCCGCTTCGCCTGCGCCATGGCGAAATTCGCGCGGCCGTCGGGGTCCGCCTTCAGGCGCACGCGATACGCCTCGTAAGCGGCGAGCGACTCAAACGAGATCAGCGCCCAGGCGATGTTGTTCGTCCCCTCATACGGCAGGAAATAGCCCAGCAGGTCCCCGCCGCACCGCGGGATGATCTTCGCCCAGTTGTCGGCGTACTCGGCGAACGCCTCACGCTGGAATGGGTCGATCTCGTAGCGAATCAGACAGGTCACAGACATAGAGACTCCAGGGAGGTGGGGACGCCAACGGACGACGGCGGACGCGCCGGCCACCGCTGTCGCGAGTCGCTCCAGAAACGAGCGGCGCTTCATGGCGGCGAAGAGAATCCCGCAAAGATCAGTGCAGCGACGCTTCCCACAGTGTACGGCGGGGCGTTCGCCAGGTCGGGCGAGTGTGCGTAGATGACGTGCTGGAGCCTGTCGCTCGTCCAACCGGTCATGTTGGGTTCAGAACGGGAGGGAGAGATTGCGCAGGATCCTGCAACGCCCACTCGCGTCCTGACTCCACACGGTCAGGTAGCGGCCCTTCACCTGAGTGGGGCTCTCGCCGCTCCGTTGCAGGCGCAGATCGACGTGGCCCCACTCATACATCTGCGGTCCCGCGCGCGTCAGTCCATCCTGCACGATGTCGCCGGCGACCAGGCGTCCTTCTTTCGCGAAGCGCTCCCGCATCAGTGCCGCGATCGCGAGCTGACCCACCACGCTCCGCCCCGACGCCGTCACGAACACCCCGGCGTCGTCATAGGGGGCGGCGATAGCGTCAGCGTCTCCGCGCTTCATGGCGTCCAGCCAGTCCGCGTTTTCGCGGTCGATCGCCAGCCGCGCCGCGCGGGGATCGGCGGCCGCGTCGTCGCGACCGTCCTCGTCAGCACACATCAGGCAGCCGAGCGCGAGCGCCGCTGGGAGCACCGTCGCGCGCCAGCGCACTAGGCCTCGCCGGCCCGTGGGACATCCGCGAGCGGGTTCCGAGGGGTGTAGCGGCGAAGCGTCAGGGCAATTGGCAGCCCCACGCACGGGATGTGAATCGCTACGCCTACGATTACATCGTGCAGCGCGAGCGGCTGCGGACCGATCGCGGACAGCGGGATCACGACGAGCTGCATGAAGAAGTAGACCGCCACGCCGTAGGCGGCGCCCGAGATCACGGCGTGTTGCAGCAAGAAGGGCACGCGGCGACTCGCCAAGTAGTAAAGGGCGGCGGCCGAGGTCGCGATACAAAAGTGGCACAGGAGTCCCAGCCCGGCGGTCAGGAGCCCGCCGGTGAAGGCGTCGCGGCCCAGTATGCCGCTCGCGATGCCCTGGAGCATAGGCACGGTGCCCGTGACGTGCGCGTACACCACGATGGCCGCGGTGATGTCGAGCAAACCGGCCAGCAAGCCTGCCCGCAGGATCGCCGGCACTGCGTTCGACCGAGGAATCATGTCCACGCGGGAGCAATTATGGGGTCCGATCGGGCCGCTGTCGCGCATGATCGGACGGTCCCATCAAGTCTCGACGGAACTTAACAAGGCGCGCTCCCTTATCTCATGGGGGGCGACTCCCAAGAGTCGGCGCATGTGCATGGCGAGGTGACTCTGATGGCAGAACCCGACTTCCACGGCCACCTGATTGATCGACAGCCTTCCCGCGCGCAGCAATGCCACAGCGCGCTCCAACCGGCGCCGGATCACGTACTGATGCACCGAAACGCCAATCGACCGGCGAAAGTGCACGGTGAACTGCGATACGCTCAACCCCGTGACCCTGGCGATCTCAGCCAGACAGAGTTGACGACTCAGGTTGTCTTCGATGAAGGCCGTGGCGTCGCGCAATCGCCGAGCGCTCATCGCGCTGCGTTCCGTCGCTCGCTGGCGAGCGATGGAGCTGTGATTGTGCACGAGACAGGCGGCAAGTCCCTCGGCCAGGCTCTCCAAATACAACGGCCCGCTCGGATAGCCGGTCTCCATTTCCGCCTTGAGCGCCCAGCCAATGTGTTCGATGCGTGCATCCCGCACCTGAAAGCGGCTGCGGATTTCTAGATGGCGCGGGTCGGCATGCGAAGCCTGCACGACGCGGCGCAGCAGCTCCTCCTCGATCGTGATCACCAGATTGATGTCGGTGCCTCGAAGGTCCCAAGCCGCCGGAAGATGTGCGGGGATGATGTCGATGTCGCCGAAAATCACTGTTCCGCGGTGCTGCGCACTTCCGTAGCGAGAGAGGGCGTAGATCGGCGGACCGGCATGTATGCAGACGCGAACGCCATTGCAAGGCGGTGAATCCAGGCTGCCGGCGGGGTCGGTCATGAGCCTCAGCCGCACACCGCCCGTCGCACCCAGGAGCCTCTGCCGAGGCAGATCCGCTGTTCGCAGCGCCACAGCCATCAAGGTACCGTTGGCCCCGGCGCTCAGGAAGCTTCGATCAACGGGGGAAGCGCACCATGACGAAGGCACTCATCATCGGCGGCGGCATTGCGGGCCCCGTCACCGCCGTGGCGCTGCAGCGCGCCGGCATCGAGTCGGTTGTGTACGAAGCCTATCGGGCGAACACAGGCACTTCGGGTGCGTTCCTCACCGTCGCCGTCAACGGGCTCGACGCTTTGCGCGCCCTCGATCTTCATCGGCCTGTTATGGCCATGGGTTTTTCCACGCGGACCATCGACCTGGTCAGCGGTACGGGCAAGCGCCTCGGCGTGATCCCGATCGGGGGTGTGCTCCCCGACGGCACCACGACTCATACCATCAAACGCGCCGACTTGTATCGTGTCTTACACGAGGCAACCCAGAGCCGGGGGATCGAGGTCCAGCACGGCAAACGCCTAGTCGAAGCGGAGGTCCTAGCCAACGGCGGAGTGACCGCCTGTTTTGAGGATGGGACACGGGCCACTGGGGATCTGCTGATCGGCGCGGACGGCATCCATTCGCGCACCCGCCGGATCATCGACCCCGCAGCGCCGGAGCCCCGCCACCTTGGCCTCGGCAATGTTGGAGGGTTCACCCGCACTGCGGCGGTCAGCAAGGCCCCAGGGGCCTACGTGATGACCTTCGGCAAGCGGGCATTCTTCGGTTACGTCGTGCATCCGTCTGGGGAGACCTGGTGGTTCGCCAATCCACCGAGTGCACCGACCATGCGCCGTCGTGACTTGGTGGCGCCCACAAGCGATCAATGGAAGGCGCGCCTGATCGACCTGTTCGCGGATGACGCAGGACCGTCAGTTGAGATTATCCGGAGCACGCCGGAGCTGGTTGGCGGCACGGATCAATATGACCTCCCCCGGGTGCCGAGGTGGTACCGTGGATCGATGATCATCATCGGCGATGCCGCTCACGCGGCATCACCGAGCTCCGGGCAGGGCGCGTCGATGGCGATCGAAGATGCGCTGGTATTAGCCAAGTGCTTGCGGGATCTCTCCGAACCTGCTGCTGCCTTCACGGCATTCGAGCGGCTGCGTCGCCCGCGCGTCGAGCGCGTTGTGGCGTTCGGGGCGCGGTCCTCAAGCAACAAGGCGCCTGGATCCGTCGGTCGAGTGATCCGGGACTTGCTCATGCCCTTTTTCGTGAAGTTCTTCGCTCGTCAATCTCAGGATTGGTTGTTCGGCTACCAGGTTGAGTGGGATGATCGCGTCCGCCTTGGCGAGCGGACGCGGTGACGGTTTGCGGAAGGCATGACTGATACTCGCTCAAATCGTTCTTGTTTGGCGCCGCACGCCGTGCCACCTTTCGCACTACCAACCGTCCCGCGTACTCGGGTCAGATTCTCACCGGAGGTCACATGGCATTCCCCAAAACCCTCTGCCGCTCCGCTGTCACCGTACTCGCTTTCGTCGCCTGTGAGCGGGCCCCCCAACAGGCGACGGCGCCCACGGCCCCTCAGTTCTCGCGGACCGCCGCTACGGAACAAGACCCAGCGCTGTTGCGCCGCGTGCAGCAGATCAATCAGCAACTCGCGGCGAACGGGCAGCACGTCGCGATCGAGGCCCTGGACTTTTTCACGATCGGGAATGGCCGGCCCGGGATCCGGCTTCACCAGACGCCCTTTCGCTGGGTGCCCAATGATCCCCGCCGCCTCGCCGACGGCACGAACATCACCTACATCTTCGACCAGTCGGGAGGCCAGACGGCCAGCGGTCTGACCGCCGCCCAAACCGAAGCGGCGGTGGACGCCGCATTGGCTACGTGGTCGAGTGATGACGCGCTGAACAAGGTCGCGATCGTGAAGCGGCCCGATCCCGGCACCGACATCACGATCTTCGACGCGTTCTTCGGGTTCGGCGGCTTCGGCAATCCGTTCGCCGCCGACATCGTCGATGCCGGTTTCTATCCCCGGGCGTTCTTCGAGGCGGTGGGCGGGCCCGGCGGCGGGCGCGGCATCCTGGCACTCTCGGTGTCGTTCATCTTCATCGATGACAACGGCAATCCCACCGACATCAACGGGGACAACTACCTCGATACCGCTCTCAACGAAGTGTATTACAACAACACGTTCGGCGACCCGTCGAGCGACCGGGCCGGCAGCCCGTGGATGATCAACCAGCCGTTGCCGGCCGTCGATGTGCAAACGGTCGCGCTGCACGAAAACGGCCACTCACTCGAGCTGGGCCACTTCGGGCCCCCACCCGACGCGGTAATGAATCCGGTGTACGCTGGCATCCGTCGGGCGCCGTTCCCCACGGACGATGCGGGGATGAGCGCGGTGTGGCAGAGCTGGCCTAACCCGTAACGGCGCGTGGGACCCGTCCCGATTGATTGAAGAGCAAGCCTCACAGTGACTTCGACTGTGGGGCTTGTGCTTTCCACTCTATTGGTGGCCTTCGTTGCCTATGGGCGGTACGCGCTCAGACCGCTCGCCTGACGCCGCGCCAGGAGAAGAAGATGATCGATCGTGAGCAGTACATGCCTGGTCCGGCGAGCTCCAGGACCTTCGACAACACGCCGTTCGAGAAGTTGTCACCCTCCCGCCGAGCGACCTGACATCACCAGCGTCCACGCGAGCAGCAGCGCGATCAGAATATCGGGCACCAGGGGCACCAGAAAAAAGTATCGCGTCACAAGGATCGCATGCGCCACGTTCGCCACCAGGAACAGCGCGATGATCGGTCGCACCATCGCCGGCGTGGTGCCCGCGATGATCGCCAATTGCCAGAACAAAATCGCTTCGACGAGGCAGATGAACGCGGCCTCGAGGCCGTA
>DASWCE010000128.1:0-10074 GCA_036390255.1 Gemmatimonadales bacterium
ACCGGAATAACGAGGTACGCGACCGGGACCACGAACAGCGTGAGCGCCGTCGAAAAGAACACGCCGCCGACGATCGCGTAGCCGAGCGGCTTGCGCGCCGCCGAGCCGGCGCCAAAGCCCCAGGCGACTGGCGCCGCGCCCATGATCGTGGCAACGGACGTCATGAGAATCGGTCGAAGCCGGATGCGACCCGCCTCGAGGACCGCCGCGACGGTGTCGAGGCCTTTCTCCCGGAGCTGGTTTGTGTACTCAACGAGCAGAATCGAGTTCTTACAGACCAGACCGATCAGAAGAATCATCCCGATCTGGCTGTACAGGTTCAACGTCGCGCCCGACCGATGGAGAATCGCCGCGAGCTTCAGTGTCGCGAGCGCGCCAGTAACGGCGAGCGGCACCGCCACGAGCACGGTCAAGGGGTGCAATAGCGATTCGAACTGCGAGGCGAGCACCATGAACACCACGATCAGCGCGATCACAAATGCGAAGTAGATCGCGCTCCCACTCTCTTTGTACTCGCGCGATTCTCCGGCGAGCGCCGTCGTGGTTCCGGGCGGCAGCAACGCCTTCGCGACCGCATCGATCGAATCGAGCGCCGCGCCCTGCGTGAGCCCCGGCATCAGCGCCGCCGACAGCGTGAACGAGGGCACGCGGTTGAAGTGGTTGATCTGCCGGGCCCCCACGCCTTCCTGCACGTTCGCCAGGGCATCGAGCTGCACCAGCTGCCCGTTTTTGCCCCGCAGGTAGATCCCGCGCATGTCGCTCGGTGTGGCGCGATCCTTGGGATCGAGCTGCACCATCACGTAGTACAGCTTGTCGTTGCGGGTGAACGTGCTCACGCGGCGCCCGCCGAGGAACGTCTGCAGCGCCGAGGCCACGTCGCGGACCGGCACGCCCAAATCCTCGGCGCGGTCCCGGTCGAACGTCACCCGCAGCTCCGGTTTGTTCACAAAGAGATCGGGCTGCGCGTTCACGAGACCTTTGATCTGGGACACGCGACCGACAAAGGGACCCATCATGGCCGTGAGCTTCGCGAAATCGGGATTCTGCACGACGTATTGGATCGGCGGGTTAAAGCTTACCGCGCCAGGAGCAAACGGGTACGCCCCCACCCCCGAGATTCCCATGAGCTGAGGGAAGATGCCTCCGATTGTCTGATCGACGCTCGTTTTCCGCTCGCTCCAGTCTTTCATGATCACGCCGATGAACGCGCTGTTCACACCGCCTGCGAACCCCCCGACGATCGTGAAATACCCATTGACGCCAGGGGTCCGGCCAATGATCTGCTCAACCTGGCGCACGTAGCCGTCGGTGTACGGGAGCGACGCGCCTTCCGGGCCCCGCACGCCCACGAGGAAGAAGCCGCGGTCGTCTTGCGGGATCAGCTCCTTCTGCAAGCGCGTCGGCGGGTAGCGCATAAACGCACCGACGGAGACCGCAACGACCGCCACCGTACCGAGCAGGACGGCCGCGCGGTGATCGACGGCGCGACGCAACAGCTGCGCATACCGCTCCGACAGCGCATTGAAACCGCGCTCGAAGAGCTGGAAGGTCTTGCCGTGCTGGTGCTGCATCCGCAGGATCTTGGCGCAGAGCATCGGCGTGAGCGTCAACGCGACGAAGCCCGAGATCACGACGGCGCCCGCCACCGCGATGCCGAACTCGCTCAACAACCGGCCCGCGGTGCCCGTCAAGAACGCGAGCGGCGTAAACACCGCCACCAGCGCGATCGTGGTCGCGATGACGGCGAACCCGATTTCGTTCGTCCCGCGCACCGCCGCCTCCTCGGGCTGCTCGTGCAGCTCTTCCTGGTGGCGGAACGCGTTCTCCAACACGATGATCGCGTCATCGACTACGATACCGATCGCGATGGTCAGCGCGAGCAGCGTGAAATTGTTGATCGAAAAGCCGAGGAAGTACATGATCGCGAACGTCGCGATGATGGACGCCGGAATGGCGAGCCCGGGAATGATCGTGGCCCGGACGTTCCGCAAGAAGACGAAGATGATCAGCACAACCAGGATCGCCGCGATGAGCAGCGTGCGGCGGGCGTCGACGATCGAGTGCGTCACGAACACCGACCCGTCGTAGGCGCTTTGCAACTTCACGCCGAGCGGCAGCGTCTGCTGGATGGCGGGGAGCGCTTCGCGAATGTTCCGCGCGACATCCAGGAGGTTCGCCTTCGACTGCCGTACCACTCCGATGGCCACCGACGGAGATCCGTTGTAACGGAAGATCGAGCGGTTGTCCTCCGGGCCGAGCTCGACCCGGGCAACATCCTTGAGCTTGATGAGCTGGCTGCCTTGGCTCGCCACAACCATTTCGCCGAATTCCTGCGGCGTTTTGAGCTCGCCCAGCGAGCGCACGGAGAACTCGCGTCGGGTGGATTCGATGCGGCCGGCGGGGATTTCGACGTTGCGCGAGACGATCGCGTTCTCCACGTCCTGGACCGTGAGGCCGCGCGCCGAGAGCGCCTCGGGCTGCACCCAGACGCGCATCGAGTAGCGCCGCTCACCGAAGATCTGGGCGCTGCCCACACCCGGCAGGCTCTGGAGCCGCGCCTTCACCAGACGATCGGCGATATCGGACAGCTGCATCAGGTCGTAGTTCTCGCTGGAGAGCGCCAGCCAGAAAAACGGCTGGGCGTCCGCCGACTGCTTCGCGATCACGGGCTCCAGCACGTCGACCGGGAGACGACCGCGCACCCGCGACACCTTATCGCGCACGTCTTGCGCCGCGATGTCAACTGGCCGGTCGAGCGTGAACTCGAGCCCGATGTTGCTCGTCTGCTCCGACGACGTGCTGCTGAGCGTGCGCAGGCCCTGGATGGTAGACAGCTCCTCTTCGAGCACATCGGTGACCGCGGTCTCCACCACCTGCGCGTTGGCGCCGGGGAGCACGGTAGAGACCGAAATGATCGGAGGATCGATATCGGGCAGCTCGCGCACCGAGAGGCGCGTGTAGCCGATGATGCCGAAGAGGACCAGCGCCGCCGAGAGCATACTGGCGAGCACAGGTCGGCGAATGGCGGTTTCTGAGAGTTTCATAGGCTAGAATTGTCCCGGGAAAGTGAACCGGCCGGACAGCCCTCAACGTAACGGGACGTGTCACGATCGAGTTCCAAATCTGTTCTGCTAGTACGTCGAAAAAGAACGAGGGAAATCGACATAGTCGGTCCCGTTTTGGTTCGAATTGAGGACCCCGAACATATCCCGAATAGAGAAAGCCCGCAAGATAGCTTTGGGACGCGCAGTTGGCGCGGTAGGTTAGAGCGATGGGAGGGCTGGCCGAATGGCTAAGGCACCGGTCTTGAAAACCGGCGGGCGAAAGCCCTTACAGGTTCGAATCCTGTGCCCTCCGCTGACTACACCCTACGAGGGGGGCACCGGATGACCACAGGCGGACAGCGCGAGATGACCTTCTTGCTCGCCGGGGTCGAGCGACGAGTCCTGCAGCGTCTCGCGGCGCATGTACCGCGATCCATCCGCTCTAATCACCTCACCGCCCTCGGCACGATTGCGGCCGCCGGGGCGGGCACCGCCTACGCGTTGACCAACTACGGTCCTGCCTGGCTCTGGGTCGCGAGCCTGATGCTCTGCCTCAACTGGCTCGGCGACAGCCTCGACGGCACGCTCGCGCGCGTGCGCGGCACGCAGCGCCCCAAGTACGGGTACTATCTCGATCACGTCGTGGACGCGTTTTCGACCACCGTCATCGGCCTGGGAATCGGCCTGTCACCGTACGTGGATCTCGGCATCGCGCTGGGACTCGTCGTGGTCTATCTCGCCCTGTCCATCAATGTCTATCTCGAATCGAGTGTGTTCGGCGTATTCAATATTTCCTACGGCCGCATCGGGCCGACGGAGGTCAGGCTATTGCTTATCGCGCTGAACACCACGCTGGCGCTTGCCGCGCTGTGGGAGGTAAAAGGGCCATGGCCGATCGCGCACGTTGCCAATTGGACGCTCGCCATCCTGTTGATCGGAATGGTGGCGCTGTTCGTCGGACGATTTGCCCGCAATCTCTACCGGCTCGCCAAACTCGAGCCGCAACGCTTCAGATGGTGGGAGCAAGGCTAGCGGCGCTGCTGCTGGTGGTGGCAACGCCCGCGGCTGCGCAGAGTGTCCGCGGACTGATGACAGATAGCGTCAGCCGCACGCCGATTGCGGGAGCGTTCCTTACACTGATCGACGAGCATGGCGCCGAGCGCGCCCGCGCCATGACCAATGCCGCGGGCGAATTCACCTTGAACGCCCCCGCGGCGGGCACCTACCGGCTGCGCTCCAAGCGCATCGGCTTTCGTCCACTCGTTTCGCCACCACTGGCGTTGCGTGCGGGCGAGGTGATCGCGTACAACGCCGCCATCGATCCCATTCCGATTTCGTTGCGTGAGGTCGTCGTCGCCGGGGACCGCCAATGCGATATCGAATCCGGAGCCTCTGTGGCCGCGCTGTGGGACGAAATTCGCGAGGCGCTGGCGGCGGTGTCATGGACGGCGCGTGTGCCCGCGTACTGGTTCGAAACGACCGTATTCGAGCGCGATGTCAACGTATATGGCCGCGCGCGCCATCCGGACTCCACCTGGCATGACGCCGGCTTCCGGAAGCTCCCCTTCCGCAATTATGCGACGGACGCGGAGCTCGAGCAGCAGGGTTACGTCATCGTCACCGACACCGGATGGGTCTACCGGGCGACCGACGCGGATGTGTTGCTGAGCAATACCTTCCTCCGCACGCATTGCTTCGAGACCAAGAATGGTCGCGGCGACACCGAGGGACTGATCGGTCTGGTGTTCACGTCGGCGCGCGACCGCAGGGCGCCCGATATCACGGGCACGCTCTGGGTCGATCGCCAGACCGCAGAGCTGCGGCGGATGGAGTTCAACTACATCCGTTTGCCCGAGAACGTGGTCGCCCCCCGAGCCGGTGGTCGCATCGAATTCATGCGCCTGCCGAATGGCGCCTGGATCGTGCGGGATTGGGTGATTCGCATGCCGTACACGAAGCTCACGCAACAAATCCTCGGGATGGGCGACCGAGTTGAAGTCACGGGATTTCACGAAAAAGGCGGCAGCGCGGATTTCATCCGAGCGCCGGACGGGACGGTCGTGTATGGCACGCCGTCGGTGCCGACGGTCGCTGTCGCACCAACGGCGCCGATTGCGCGACCTGACTTGACGCCGGTGCCCCCCCCTCCGGCCGCTCCGGCGGCCGTGACGGATTCGACCCCCCCGCAGCCGAGTAACGCCCGTACCCCTCGCAACCGCAGCTCCAGGTTGATCGATCGCGACGAAATCGAGGCTTCGACCGCGATTGATGCGTTCGCGCTCATCCAGGAGTCCCGTCCCAACTGGTTGCATCAACGCGGCGCCATCAGCATCAGGAATCCGACGGCCGGGGATCTGCAGGTCTATCTCGACGGGCAACAGTATGGCGATGTGAGCCGGCTGCACGAGATCAACACGGTCAATATTCGCGAAGTGCATTTCCTCAACGCGGCCGACGCGCAGCTGCGCTTTGGTGCGGGCCACGCGGGAGGGATCATCGACGTGATCACGGGCGTGGGCGTGCCCGAACGCCGGGTCGTCACTGGGTCCCCGCCTCCAAAGTCGCCGCCCGCGCCGCCCCCGCCCAGCGAGCCGGCAGCAGAGTCGTCGCCTCCTGCGCCACCACCTGTTGGTGCGTTAGCAGGCGAGGTCCAGGATCCCAGCCGTCGCAGGATGGGCGTCCGCAACTCCAGCATCCTCACGGAAGAGGAGTTCGCTCGCACAACGGCAAGCGACGCGTATTCGCTGATACAGGAGTTCCGGCCTAATTGGCTGCATACGCGCGGGGCCGTCAGCATCATGGACCCGACTGCCGGTGATATCGACGTCTTTTTGAACGGCGTCGAGGATGGTGGTGTTAGTCGACTCCGCGACATCCCGGTGATGAACGTCCACGAGCTGCGATTCCTGAATGCCAGCGAAGCCCAGATGCGCTACGGCCTCGGGCATGCGGGCGGCGTGATCGAAGTGTGGACGAAGTGAGTTTCGCCGTCCAATCACCGGCCGCGGCGAAGCCCGCGTATCACATTGAGTATTCGGTTGCCATGCCGGATGTCGCGTCCCACCTGTACGCGATCACGATCTCGGTGAATGGCGTCACGGGTCAGACCGTCAATTTGCAGATGCCCGTGTGGTCGCCGGGACGATACGGCCGCATGGACTTCGCAAAGAACGTGCAGGACTTTGTCGTGACTTCCCCGGACGGGCGGCCACTCGTCTGGGACCGCATCACCGGCTCGCTGTGGCGCGTCTACACCGGGCCGAGCCACGGTCTGCGCGTGAGCTACCGCGTGTTCGCCAACGCCCCCATGTCCGGCACGTTTTCGCACGTGGACAGCGCGCATGCCAACTGGAACGGCGCGTCGCTGTTCATGTATGTCGAAGGTCACAAGCAGGATCCGGTGACGCTCGATGTCACGCCGCCCGACGGCTGGACCATCATGAACGGCGCCGTCACCGCGGCTGGACAGCGCCACTTCGAATTCCCCAACTACGATTTGTTGATCGACACGCCGACCGAAGTGGCGCCGGCGGGGTCGCTGATGCTGGATTCGTTTGTCGTTGATAGCCGCACGTACCGCGTGATGGTCCACCACAACGGTTCTCCGCCCCCGCCCCCCGGCGCGCGCGAGCGCTTTTTCCGCGACGTCGAGCGCCTCGTGCGCTATGAGAACACGGTCTTTGGCCCGCCGCCGCTCCAGGAGTACACCTTCATCTTCAACATCGGATTCCCGGGCGGCGACGGGATGGAACACTTGTATTCCACCCAGATTCAGAGCTCACGCGTCTGGACCGATACCGCGTCCCTGTTGCCCGGTATCTCGTCGGCGGCGCACGAATACTTTCACGTTTGGAATGTGAAGCGTGTGCGACCGGCCGCGCTGGGCCCGTTCGATTATACGCGCGAGCAGTATCAGCCGTCGCTGTGGGTCGCCGAGGGATGGACGCAGTACTATGGGCAGGTGGCGCTCGAGCGAGCCGGGATTCAGGACACCAGCACGTTCTATGCGCGCACGGCGTCGTTGATTCGAGCGAATCTGACGGCGCCCGGTCGCAAGGAAGTGTCGGCGCGCATTGCGTCATTCGAGGCACCGTTCTGGGACGGCGCGCCGCAGGCACAGCCCGTGAACTTCGAAAACACGTTTTTCGATTACTACACGAAGGGCGCCGGGATTGCGCTGTATCTCGATCTGTTCATCCGCAATCGCACGAGCAACAGCAAATCGCTCGATGACGCATTCAACAATCTCAAACAGCGCAGCTGGAACGCGCCGAAGGCGTCGTACTATCTGCAGGGGCGCGGCTACACGGAGGACGACGTCGAACGGGCGGTGAGCGATGCGGCCGGCACCAACATGCATGACTGGTTCGAGCGGCACGTCGCCGGCACCGAGGATATGGATTACGATGAGGCGCTGGGGTGGGCGGGACTCAAGCTCGTGCGCTCGGACCGTGACCCATGGCGGATCGAGGAGATCCCTGACGCGACGCCGCAGCAGCTGCGGGTCCGAAACGGCTGGTTGAGCGGCCTTGCTCGGTGAGCCTCTCCCGGGGATAATTCACTCCCCGGGAGAGGTGGCCGAGTGGCTGAAGGCGGCGGTTTGCTAAACCGTTATAGGGCCTTAAAACCTTATCGGGGGTTCGAATCCCCCCCTCTCCGTGCTAAAGAATGTCCGATGATCATTGATCAATGATCATCGGACATTCTCTTAGCACTCCTAGAACATCAACCACGCCAGCAAATAGAGCGTGTTATTGTCGGACGCATTGCGCCCGGCTCCGTCGTAATTGCTGCTCGCCCCATTGAATTTCTGATACGCGACATACTGCAGCGAGAAGCGTGTGTTGATCCACGGCATGAACTGCAGCTCGGCGATCACGCCGTTGCTGTTGGGCCTGCCCGCGGCGAATCCCGTCACGGCGGCCGGGGCGTAGAGGAGCGCATCGGCTGTGCCGGTCGTGCCGAAGACGCCGAACGTGCCGCCCCAGCGGGACGCCGTCAGCCAGGCGGCATCCGCCCGCACGGTGTTGAGGCTGTTCTTCGCGTTCGCCGACCCCCCCGCGCCGAACGTCGCGTCGAGCTTCTGCCGCTCATGCATGTAGCTCGCGTGCACGACGAACGTCCCCAGCCCCTTCTGGCCCGCATGCCGTTCGTACTGCACGTCGCCGCCCACGTCGGTGAACCGATCGGTCGGACCGGTAACGCCGGTCGGATACAGGCGGGCGGCGAGCCCGTACGTGCCCACCTCGAGGTACTGAGTCCCGAACGTCCGCTGGTAGGCGAACCGCCAGTACGGCACCACGCCCTTCGTGATGAGCTCCGACGAAGCATCCGGCGGATGGGCTCCGCCCTGCGGCGCCGAGCGATACACCGTCAGCTCGCCGTACACATGGTCGTTCCAGAGCGCGTAGGTGCCCAGGCCCGCAACGTTCTGCGCGAGGCTCCCATCCACCAGCGGCGCGGCGGCAGGCGTCGGCGCGACGCCGGAAGATGCGAACGGATATCCCCACACCGGCGTCGAGTTCCACACGTCCTGGACCGTCGGACTGTTGTTCACGGTGACGCCCCAGAGAACGGGCTTCGACGCCAACTTCCCGTGTTTCGCGTAGCGGAGAGAGATGTTGTCCATACCCACTGACCCGGCCACCGCATCATACGTGATCTGGATGAACGTGCCGATCCGCGGCGAGATCGCCTCACCGAAGAAGACGCTCAGCTGCTGCGGAAACTCGACGTTGCCGTTCTGCGTGCCGGGCTGCGCCTTCGCCGTCTGCGTGAACGACGTCTGCACCATCGTCGAGACGGGGGGAATAAGATTGATCTTGAGCGGCGACGGAGTCGGCTCGGTGGGTCCGATGGTCTGCAATCCCGTCAGCGTGTACGCATTGAGCTTGAACTGCCGCCCGAAGGCCGTGAGCATCGGGAACGCGGTATGACAAACGTTGCAGGCGAGACCGGTCTGACGGGAGAAACTCGGAATCCGCGCTCGAGCGGCGTAGCGGGCTTCATATTCCCGGACCCAATCCGGAACGCGCGCGTACGCCGGCGGGGGTGTAGTCAACAGGAGGAGCAACGATAGCGTCGAGCCCATCGAAACCTCGCTGAGAGTTATTGGAGAGAAGCTTGGCGCCTGCTTCATGAAGGATTGCCGAAGACGGCGTGATGGCTCTATCATCCTCCGATGACCGTCCGCGCTCGCTTCGCTCCCTCTCCCACTGGCTATTTGCACGTCGGGGGCGCCCGCACGGCCCTCTTCAACTGGCTCTTTGCCCGCCGCGAAGGCGGCAAGCTCCTGTTACGCATCGAGGATACGGACAAGGCGCGTTCCACCGATGAACACACACAGGTCATCCTCGACGGTCTCACCTGGCTCGGCCTCGACTGGGACGAGCCACCGGTCTTCCAAGGCGCGCGCCTCCCCCGGCACCAGCAAGTCGCCGATCAGCTGCTCAAAGAGGGCAAAGCCTACATGGAGGAGGATGCGATCCGGCTCCGCGTGCCTCCCGGCGAGCTGTCGTGGGAGGACGCAGTGCATAGCCGCATCAGCTTCAAGGGCGAGGACATCCGCGACTTCGTGATTCTACGCTCGGACCGCTCGCCGTTGTACAACTTCGCCGTGGTCGTTGACGACATCGACATGCAGATCACACACGTGATTCGTGGTGACGACCACATCTCGAACACGCCCAAGCAGCTCGCGGTGTACCGCGCACTTGGCGCCGTGACCCCGGTCTTTGGTCACGTGCCAATGATCCACGGACCCGATGGGAAGAAACTTTCCAAACGGCACGGCGCGACCGCTGTCGGCGACTACCAACACCTGGGTATTCTCCCAGAAGCGATGCGGAACTTTCTCGCGCTTCTTGGGTGGAGTCCTGGCGGCGATCGCGAGATCATGAGCAAAGAGGAACTGCGAAACCTCTTTTCGCTCGACGGCATTCTGAAAAAGCCGGCCGTCTTCGATACGACAAAGCTCGAGTGGATGAATGGGCAGTACCTCTCGGCGAAATCCGCGGAGGAGTTGTATCCG
>DASWCE010000129.1:0-9901 GCA_036390255.1 Gemmatimonadales bacterium
CGTACTGCGCCAGGAAATAGAGGTGCCCACTGTTGCCGGTGCCGGTGGTCAGGGGATCGGTGGTGAACTGGATCGACCAGATGACCTCCTGATTGCGCTCGTTGGCGAAGTCGAAGACATCCTTGAAGCGCGGCAGCAGCGCGTACTGTCCCGAATTGATCACGCGCTGGGCGTAGTCGGCCGCGTTCGCGAAGTCTCCCGCCTGCCGTTTCGCTACCTCGTCGGCGGCCGAGTCGGCATCGCGGATGCGCGTGAGGTAGACTTTGGCGAGCAGGTGCTGGGCCGCTCCCCTGGTCGCCCGTCCATACTCTTTCTGAACGGCGGGAAGGTTCGCTTCCGCGTACTTCAGGTCGGCGATGATCGCATCGTACACGGAATCCACCGGCGCGCGGGTGGCCTCGGTGGTGGGACTCGTCGTCTCGTGCAGCGTCAGCGTCAGCGGCCCGTACATCTGCGCCAGGTCGAAGTAGTACAGGGCGCGCAGGAAGCGGGCTTCCGCCACACGGTGGGCCTTCAGCGCCGAATCCATGACGACGACCGGCGCTTGGTCGATCGCCGCGTTGGTGGTATTGATGGCACGGTAGAAGTCGACCCACGTCTCCCGGAAGAACTGGGCGTCGGGGTTCAGCTGGGTCGTGTAGTCGTTGATGTACTTGTGGCTGCCGTCGGCCCCCTTCGTGAAGATGTCGGTACCGAATTCCGTGACCGTGAATCCCCGTTCTTGCGCGTAGAACGTGCGCAGCGGCTCGTACGACGCGTTCACGAGGGACTCGAAGACGGCCTGCGTGCCGTAGGACCCGGGCGTCAAACCGGTCACGACGTCTTCGTCGAGGTTCACGCAGCCGGGCAGCCCCACGAGCAGGGCGGCGCCGACCAGAGCGAAAGTGTGTTTGCGCATGGTGGTATCCCTCTAAATGCCCAGAGTGACGCCCATCATCAGCGTCCGGTAGCTCGGCACGCCCGAGTTCAAGGCCGATTCGGGGTCCAGGCCCCTGAACTGCGTGAACATGAACGGGTCCAGGGCGCTCGCGTAGATCCGCAGCGACTGAGCCCGCATCCAGTGCAGATGCCCGCCGGTGATCGTGTAGCCCACGGTGATGGTGCGCACCTTGATGAACGAGCCGTCCCCGTACCCCCGAATCCCCCCGTAGTCCGGATTCTCTTGCGCGGCGTTGGGGCGGGGTTCGGTGTTCGAGGAGTTGGTCGGCGTCCAGTAGTTGACGTAGATGTTGTTATAGCGCCCGGCGAGCGTGCTCTGACCTCCATTGCGGAGCGAGTCCTGCACCAGGAAGCCGAGCCGCGCCACGGCCATGACGGAGAGGTCTATCCCCTTCCAATCGAGCCGGCTGGTCATACTCGTCGTCCACCGGGGGAACGTGGTGCCGAGGATGATACGATCGTTCTGGTCGATCTTCCCGTCGCCGTTCTGGTCGACCACGCGGATTTGGCCGGGTCTCCGCCCGTACCGCTGTGCCTCGCCGGAAATGGAATCCTGGATCTGCCAGATGCCGCCGAACTGGTAATCGTACGCGACGGAGATTGGATAGCCGACGAACCACTTGTTGCCGGGGTCGCTCAGCAGGCCGCTCGACAGACGCACGATCCGGTTTCGGTTCGCGGCGGCGTTGACCTCCACGTTCCAACGCATCCCGTGCCAGTCCTGGACGAGCAGCGTGGAGAGCGCCACTTCGACGCCGGTGTTGCGCGTCGCGCCGACGTTCTCAAGAATGCTCGAATAGCCGGTCGTCGGCGGGAGCTGGCGCTCCATAATCAAGTCGCGGGTGTCGGCCCGGTAATAGTCGATCGACCCGGAGAGGCGGTTGTTCGCCATCGTGAACTCGAGTCCGGCGTCCATCTGGGCCGTCTTCTCCCAACGCAGATCCGAGTTCGGCAGCCTGCCGGGACGGAAGCCGACGGCGGGCTGGTCGAGGAACGAGTACATCGTCCGCGTCAGGGACCCTTCGGTCTGATAGGGATCGATCGCGGTGTTGCCGGTGCGGCCGTAACTGGCCCGCAGCTTCAAGTCGGAGAACAGCCCGCTGCCGCGAATGAACGGTTCCTCGGAGAGCCGCCAGGCGAGCGCCACCGAGGGGAACATCCCGTACTTCTGTCCCGGCGCGAGCCGTGACGATCCGTCGACGCGACCGCTCACCGTCAGCAGATAGCGGTCCTTGAAGGTGTAGTTGACGCGCGCCATGAACGACTGCAGCGCCCACGCCGACAGCCCACTTCCCAGCCAGTCGGGCTTCAACCCGGACCCCAAGTCGAAGAACTTCTGATGCTCGTACGGCAGTCCCGTCACCTGCATGCTGTCGCGCTCGGTCCGCTCCTGCTGGATGCTGTAGAGTGCGGTGGCATCGACGCGGTGGTCGGTCCCGAGATTGCGTCGGAAGGTGAGGATGTTGTCGAGGGTGTAGGCGAACGTCTTGCTCTCCCACATCGCCGCGTCGGAGCTGCTGCCTTGCCACTGCTGGGTCTGCGCGCCCCGGAACTGGCCCCGCCGAGAGAACGTCAAGTCCGCGCCGAAGTTCACGCGCCAGGAGAGCGCCGGAGTCAGATCGTAGCCAGCGAATAGCGTGCCGAAGAGGCGCGTGCGAATCCGGTCGTCCGTCCAGTTCTGGATGTCCGAGAGGGGATTGACGCGTTGGCCGTCGGGGGTGGGTTTGAAAAGAATCGCGCCCGTGCTGTCGAACGCCATCCCCAAGGGGTTGTTGGTGAGCGCCTCGGTGTAGACGGCGTCGCCACGACCCACGTTCTGCTCGGTGCGGATCAGGGACGTCGAGCTGCCGACGCGCAGCCGCGGTGACAGTTCGTGGTCGAAGTTGAGACGCATCGAGCGCCGCTCGAAATCCTGGGCCTTGACGATCCCCCGCTGCTTGAGCTGGCCGGCGGTCAGGGCGAAGTGCGTCTGGTCGCTACCGCCCGTGACGCCGATCTCATTGCTCACCTGCGCACCGTCCTGCAGCACCAGGTCCTGCCAATCCGTCCAGCGGCCAGCCTGGAGCGCTGCTAGCGTCCCGTCGGGCCCGAAGAGCTTCGCATCGGCGGAGTCGCACACCGCGACCCCCGGGGCGCACTTGTAGTTGTTGCGCGCGCGCTCCGCCTCGCGCCGGTACTCGGCGAACTCCGGACCGTTGAACAGGCTGACACGACGGAGCGGCGCCTGATATCCGGCGTACGAGTCGTATGTGACGTTCGTCGCACCGGCGCGTCCCTTGCGCGTCGTGATGAGCACGACGCCGTTCGCGCCGCGCGAGCCATAGATCGCCGTCGCCGACGCATCCTTGAGCACTTCGATCGACTCGATGTCCCTCGGGTTCAGATCACCGATCCCGCCCGCGATCGGAATGCCGTCGAGCACATAGAGGGGATCATTCGACGCCTTGAGCGATCGTTCGCCGCGCAACCGAACCCGCACGCCGTCGCCCGGCTTGTTCCCCGTCGTCACGATGTCGACGCCCGCCACGCGGCCCTTGATCGCCTCGATAGCATTCACTTTGGGCACCTCGTGCACGTTGTCCCCGCCCACGGAGGCCAGAGACCCGGTTACATCGCGTCGAACCTGCGTGCCGTAGCCAACCACGACGACTTCCTGAAGAGCGACCGCCAACTGGGTCAATTGAAAGTCCGCCGTGGCGCTCTGGTCAGCCGTCACCACGACACCTGTCACCTCTCCCAGCCCGTACCCGATGATCTGCGCCTGCATGTGGTAGGTCCCCGGTGGGACGTCGGCGATCGTATACTGTCCCGCCGAGTCGGTCCGGGCGTTGAACCGCGTGCCGGCGATCGTGACCCGGGCATCCCGCAGCGGGGCGCCCGTCTCCTGCGCGCGCACGACGCCCGTGATCGTGCCCGTCTGCTGGGCTGAAACGGAACGTGGCGGCGCGAGAGCGAAGAAAAGGAGGGGTAGAACGAGGGGAGAACGAACGACGTGGGAGAGCCAACAGTCCCGAGCGGCGTGACGGCGCAGCGTCATGGGGGCCTCCGAGTGGGCGCGCAATCCCGAACCGAACATCAGCGTGCAAAGCTTATGCCCTCTCCCGTGACGGGCGTGAGGCACGCGCGATGAGCCAAGTGATTGGTGCGCGCCAACCGAGCGACGAACGTCGCCTCGCTGTCGCTGGATGGGGTGTCGCGTCCGCGCCACGGGTGCGGCGCGCCGATGTGGCGCCCCTCCTTGCCGCCGCCGCAATCGGCGTCAAGTTCTTTGCCCATGCTTCATCGCCTGGCGCCGCCAGTCGCCGCGCTTCTCCTGTGCGGCGTCCGTAGGCTCAGTTCTTGCGCGACGCGCTCCCGGCCCACGCTCATATGCCACGCAGCTCCCCCGACGCGATCGACAGGCGCGAAGCGCTGCGGCGCGCCGCGCTAGTGCTGGGCGGCGTCCTCTCAGCACCGATGGTCGCGGGCGTGCTCGCCGGGTGCGAGGCGCGTCGCGCCCCAGCCGCGGCGTGGCGGCCCCGCGCGCTCACGCCGGACCAGACGGAGCTGGTCGCCACCATTGCAGAGCATATCCTGCCGGAGACAGACACGCCCGGCGCCCGTGCGGTCGGCGTGCACCGGTTCATCGATGCGATGCTCGCGGAGGCCTATTCGACCCAAGAGCGGCAGCCGTTCGTAGCCGGCCTTGCGGACGTCGACCGCCGCGCCCGCTCGGCCCACGGTCGCAGCTTCATGGAATGCCCGGCGGCCGAGCAGGTCGCGCTGCTCGAAACGCTGGACCGCGCGGCCGACCCCGCCTTCCGTGCCCTGAAAGAGCTGACACTCGTCGGGTACTACACCTCGGAGATTGGTGCCACGCGCGAGCTGCGGCACGTCGCCGTTCCAGGCCGCTTCGAGGGCTGCGTTCCCCTCACCCAAATCGGGCGAACGTGGGCGGTGTGAAGGACGCGTACGACGCCATCGTCGTCGGCTCCGGCATCACCGGGGGCTGGGCCGCCAAGGAGCTGTGCGAGATGGGGCTGCGCACGCTCGTAATCGAGCGCGGCCGGCATGTGGAGCACGCCAAGGACTACGTCACCGAGTGGCTGCAGCCGTGGCAGCTCGCCCACCGCGGTCGCGGCGAGCCGGATCTGTACGAGCGCGACTATCCGATCCAGAGTAAGAACTACGCCTTCAGCGAGGCGACACGGCATTTCTTCGTGAGCGACCGGGAGCACCCCTACGTGACGCCCGAGGACAAGCCGTTTCGCTGGATCCGCGGTTATCAGCTCGGCGGGCGCAGCCTCATCTGGGGCCGGGCATCGTGGCGCTGGAGCGACCTCGATTTCGACGCCAACCTGCGCGACCGGCACGGGGTCGACTGGCCGATCCGGTACGCCGATCTCGCGCCCTGGTACACGCACGTGGAACGCTTCATCGGCGTGAGCGGCGAGCGGCTCGGCCTCCCGCACCTGCCCGACGGCGAGTTTCTGCCGGCGTGGGAGATGAATTGCGCGGAAAAGGTGGTGCAGCGGGGCATAGAGCGCGACTTCCCCGGGCGCCGCATGACCATGACCCGCGTCGCGAACCTAACCCGCGCGCACAACGGCCGGGGTCCCTGCCAGGCCCGCAATCAGTGCGCGCGCGGCTGCAGTTTCAGCGGCTACTTCTCGAGCCTCTCGGCGACGCTCCCGGCAGCGCGAAAGACGGGGCGCCTCACGGTCGTCACCGATGCAATCGTCCATAGCGTCATCTACGACGAGCGGCGGGACCGGGCAGCAGGCGTACGCGTGATCGATGCGAACACCAAGGCGACGCGCGAGTATTTCGGCGGGATCGTGTTCCTCTGCGCCTCGACGCTCGGCACCGCGCAAGTCCTGCTGCACTCGAAGAGCGCGCGCTTCCCGACGGGGCTCGCTAATTCAAGTGGTGAGGTCGGCCACAATCTGATGGACCACATCTCCAAGGCGGGGGCGCGCGGTATTGTGCCGGGACTCGAAGACAAGTACGTCTACGGCCGGCGTCCCACGGGGACGTACATCCCGCGCTTCCGCAACCTGGGCAGCGCCGGCGAAGCGAAGGTCGGGTTCGTGCGGGGCTACGGTATCCAGGCGGGCGCGAGCCGAGAAGGTTGGGCGCGTGGCGCTGACGAGCCGGGGCTCGGCGTCGAGCTGAAGCAGCGGCTGCGGGACCCGGGACCGTGGCAGATCAGCTTGCAGGGATACGGTGAGTGCCTGCCGCGCCACGAGAACTACGTGGACTTGGACCCGGTGCGGACGGATCAGTGGGGGATTCCGCTGCTCCGCATCCATTGCGCGTGGAGCGACAACGAACGGGCCATTCGCGCGGACGTCAAGACGCAAGCGGCGGAGATGCTCGAGCGCGCCGGGTGCCGCGAGGTGGAAACGTACGACGACGACGGACCACCCGGCTTCAGCGTGCACGAGATGGGCACCGCGCGCATGGGCCGCGACCCCAAGACCTCCGTCCTCAATGCGCATAACCAGGCGCACGACGTGCCGAATCTCTTCGTTTCGGACGGCGCCTGCATGGCCAGCTCGTCGTGCGTGAATCCCTCGCTCACCTACATGGCCCTCACGGCGCGCGCCGTGGACCACGCGGTGAACGAGCTGAAGCGTCAGAATTTGTGAGCGTTCGGCGCGCACAGGCGCAGGTCGCCGCGACGTCGTTCCTGGCGCTGTTCGCGATCGTCGGGCTCGCGCTCTACGGCCTGCCGTTCTTTTACGACTTCATGGTACGCGACTTCGGCTGGTCGCGCGCCCAGGTGACCTCCGGGAACGCGCTCAGCAAGCTCCTGGTGGGACCGCTGTTCGGTTTTCTGGCCGGGTGGATGGTGGACCGCTTCGGCCCACGCCGCCTGATGGTGGCCGGAATTCTCATGGCGGGCATCGCGCTCGTCGGGCTCGGCATGATCCACACGCTCGCCGGCTTCTATCTCTTCTATCTCTTCAACGCGCTTGGCAACGTCTGCGGCGGCCCGCTCCCGAACCAGGTCTTGCTGTCGCGCTGGTTCACCGCAGCCCGCGGCCGCGCCATGGGCTTCGCGTACCTCGGCATCGGCCTCGGCGGTGCGCTGGTGCCGTTCCTCGCCGTGTGGCTGACGCGCGCGGTCGGGTGGCAAGGCGCCCTGCAGGTGCTCGGCGCGTTGATCATCGTGGTGGCGCTGCCGCTGGCGCTGTTCGTGCGAGAGGCGCCTGAAACCACCTCGACCACCTCCACCAAGCTCGACCGTCCTCCCATCGGTCCCGTCCTCGGTGCGCCCGCGTTTTATCTGCTCCTCGTCGGCAGCATGTGCTCGATCGCCGCGGTGGGAGGCACGAACCAGCACCTGAAGCTGTTCCTGAGCCTCGACCACGGGTACTCACAGGCCGGGGCGGCGCAGATCGCCTCGCTCGTCCTGGCCTCGAGCCTCGTTGGCCGCCTGGGAGCCGGGTGGCTCGCGGATCGCTTCGCGAAGAAGTACGTGATGCTCCTGATCTATTTGCTCGTCGTCTCGGCGATTCCGCTGCTCCTCCTGAAGAATGCCCGCGGCACGATCTATCTGTTTGCGGTCGTCTTCGGCCTCGGTCTGGGCGGCGAATACATGGTCATCCCGCTGATGGCCGGCGAGTTGTTCGGCGTGCGCGTGCTGGGGCGCACGATGGGCGTGGTGCTCACGGGAGATGGGATCGCCGAAGCAGTCGCGCCTTGGGTCGTCGGCCGGATGCATGACGCGTCCGGCAGCTACACGAATGGCTTCCTGGCGCTCATCGGCTGCGCGCTGACCGGAGCGATCGCGGTGGCTCTGCTGCCACGCGGGGTGAGGCCGTGAGGATCGGCATCATCATGAACGGCGTCACAGGACGCATGGGGTTGAACCAACATCTCGTCCGGTCGATCGTCGCGATCCGCCAGCAGGGTGGGGTAACGCTGCCCGGCGGCGGGACGGTGGTCCCCGATCCGATCCTCGTCGGGCGAAATGAGGCGAAGCTCCGCGAGATCGCTCGTGCGCACGGCATCGAACGTGTCTCGACCGATCTCGATAGCTGCCTCGCGAACCCCGCGGACGCGATCTACTTCGACGCGACGCTCACGAGCGCCCGCGTCGACCACGCGCGCCGAGCAATTGCCGCCGGCAAGCACATCTACTGCGAGAAGCCGCTCGCGCCGACCACGGTCGAGGCCCTCGATCTGGCGCGCGCGGCGGACCGCGCGAACGTGAAGCACGGCGTGGTGCAGGACAAGCTCTTCCTCCCCGGCATCCGCAAGCTGAAGCAGCTGGTCGTCGACGGCTTCTTCGGTCGGATTCTGAGCGTGCGCGGCGAGTTCGGTTACTGGGTGTTCGAAGGCGACGAGCAGCCGGCGCAGCGACCGTCCTGGAACTACCGCAAGGAAGACGGCGGCGGGATCATCCTCGATATGTTCGCCCATTGGCGATATCTGCTCGACCACACCTTCGGCGGCGTGACGGCCGTGCAATGCACGGGCGCCACCCATATCCCCACGCGCGTGGACGAGGATGGCCGGCGCTACACGGCGACGGCGGACGACGCGGCGTATGCCACGTTCGTGCTGAAGGCTCGGCAGGGCGGGGGCGACATCATCGTGCAGTTCAACTCCTCGTGGACGGTCCGCGTCTATCGTGACGACCTGTTGCAGATCCAGGTCGACGGGACCCTGGGGAGCGCCGTGGCGGGTCTGCGCACGTGCAAGACGCAGTCGCGCGCCGCGACGCCGCGCCCGGTGTGGAACCCCGACGAGCCGAACCCCTTCGATTTCTATAAGCAGTGGGAGGAAGTCCGGGACGCCGCCGAGCCGGACAACGCCTTCAAGGTGCAGTGGGAGCTGTTTCTGCGCCACGTCGCAGCCGACGAGCCGTTCGTCCACGACTTCTACGAAGGAGCGAAGGGCGTGCAGCTTGCGGAGCTGGGGCTCGAGTCGTGGGCGGAGCGCCGTTGGATCGACGTTCCCCCTCTCCGGAACGGAGAGGGGGTCAGGGGGTGAGGTCGATCACGAGCCGCGTGGCCTACGCGGCAGCGCACGTCGTCTGTGATCCGCAATCGCCTGCCGAAATCGACTGGGAGGCGACCCTCTCCTACCGGCGTTACCTGTGGTCGCTCGGTCTCGGCGTCGCGGAGGCGATGGACACCGCGCAGCGGGGCATGGGTCTCGAATGGCCCCAAGCGCGTGAGCTGATCCGTCGTTCGCTGGCTGAGGCGCGCGCGGCCGGCGGCCTGATCGCATGTGGCGCCGGGACCGACCAGCTAGTGCCCGACCCGCGCGTCACCCTCGAGGATGTAGAGCGGGCGTACGAGGAGCAGGTGGGCTACGTCGAGGGGCAAGGTGGGCGAGTGATTCTGATGGCGAGCCGCGCGCTCGCACGGGCCGCCTGCTCGGCAGACGACTACGCCCGAGTCTACGGCACCATCCTGCGCCAGGTTCGCCGACCAGTCATTCTCCACTGGCTGGGCGACATGTTCGATCCCCAGCTCACGGCCTACTGGGGCAGACGGGACCTGGGTGAGGCGATGGAGGTCTGCCACCGGATCATCTGCGAGCACCGCGAGAAGGTCGACGGCATCAAGATTTCGCTGCTCGATCCGGCGCGTGAGGTGGCGATGCGCGCCCGCCTGCCCACGGGCGTCAGGATGTACACGGGCGACGATTTCAACTACGACCGGCTGATTCTGGGCGAGAACGGTGCCTATAGCGACGCGCTGCTCGGCATCTTCGACGCGATTGCGCCCGTTGCGGCAGCGGCGTTGCGGGCGCTCGATCACCGAGACGTCGCGACCTACCGGGCGACGCTCGCGCCGACGGTCCCCCTCGCGCGCCACATCTTCGAGCCTCCCACGCACGCCTACAAGACGGGCATCGTGTTCCTCGCGTACCTGAACGGCCACCAGTCGCACTTCCGGATGTTGGCGGGTGCGGAGGGCGCGCGGTCGCGGCAACACCTGACGGAGCTGTTCCGGCTCGCCGA